>NZ_PSUU01000081.1:0-5153 GCF_002932015.1 Rathayibacter sp. AY1H3 | reverse complement strand
CGGCGAGCTCGGCCTGCGTGCGCCGCCAGATCTCCTCCGCGTGGTGGTGGAACCGGTCGTGCCGCCAGCCGCCGGCCTGCGCCTTGTGGAGGGTGTCGGTGCGGCCCTGCACGGCCTGCTCGGCCTCGGGTCGCTGCGCGCCCAGGCGGTGCAGGCGGATCTCGCCGCCGTCCCGCGAGGTCTCGACGACGAGGACGCGCAGGTCGGGCCGGTGCTGCAGCAGCGGCACGATGTCGGGGAGCGGGCTGTAGGAGACGCCCTCGGGCGCGACCGGCCGACCCGGCAGCACTTCGTTCAGCACGACCCTCCCGTCCACGGCGACCGCGAAGAGGCAGCAGCGGCCGTGGGGGCGCCGAGCCCCCTCGAGCAGAGCGGCGAGAGCCCGGATGTCGGCCTGCGGCGCACCCTGGCGTGCGAGCTCGTCTCCGAGGGACGTGGCGCGCTCGAGCGAGATGTCCGGCGGATCCCCGGAGTCGATCGCGAGGTCGACGTAGAGCTGCGACACGGGCCGGGAGTCGCGGAGGAGCTCGGCCAGGGTCGGGAGAGCGGGGGTGGTGGTCACCATCGGGTCGTCCTTTCCTCTCGGTCCCGACAGTGTCGGACGGCAGGAGCGGGAGGAGGGACGGGGTTGACTGCTCGCGCGCGCCTCAGAGCAGGCGGCGCGCGGAGGCCCAGGCGGTGAGCTCGTAGCGGGAGGAGAGCTGCAGCTTGCGGAGGACGGCGGAGACGTGGGACTCGACCGTCTTGACCGAGATGAAGAGCTCGGCGGCCGCCTCCTTGTAGGCGTAGCCGCGGGCGATCAGGCGCATCACCTCGCGCTCGCGGGCCGAGAGCCGGTCGAGCTCGTCCACCGACTCCGCCTGCTCGCCCGCCAGCGCCCCGAAGGCGTCGAGCACGAAGCCGGCCAGGCGCGGCGAGAACACGGCGTCCCCGCCCGCCACCGCGAGCACGGCCCGGCTGACCTCGGCTCCGGAGCTGGCCTTGGTGATGTAGCCGCGGGCGCCGGCGCGGATCACGCCGACCACGTCCTCCGCGGCGTCCGAGACGCTGAGCGCCAGGAAGCGCGACGACGACCCGGCGCTGCGCCGCAGCACCTCGGCCCCGCCTCCGCCCGCACCGCCCGGCAGGTGCACGTCGAGCAGCACCACCTCGGGCGCGAGCGAGGCGACCAGGCCGACGGCGGAGTCGACGTCGGCCGCCTCCCCGACGACCTCGAGCTCGGGGGCGAGGTCGGCCCGCAGGCCGGAGCGGAAGATGGAGTGGTCGTCGACCAGCAGCACGCGGGTCACCGCTCGACCTCCGCGGGGAGCCGCAGATGCACCTCGGTGCCGGTGCCGCCGACTCCGGGGCGCACGGTCGCGCTGCCGCCCGCGCGCGCCATCCGGCCGATGATCGACTCGCGGATGCCGAGGCGGTCGCCGGGCACCTCGTCGAGGACGACGCCGGGGCCGCGGTCGCGCACGAACACGTCGACGCCCTGCACGGAGGACTCGAGGTACACCGAGACGTCGCCGCCCGCGTGCCGGGCCGCGTTGAGCACGGCCTCGCGGGTCGCGGCGAGGAGCGCGGCGGCGCCGGGGACGGACGCTCCGACAGCCACCACCTCGAGGTGCACGGGGTAGTCGAACTCGACGGCGGCGGCGATCGCCCGGACCTCGGCGGCCAGGTCGTTGGCGACCGGGACGTCGCGCTCGAACAGCCAGTCGCGCAGCTCCCGCTCCTGGGCGCGGGCGATGCGGGCGACCTCGCTCGAGGCTCCGGCGCGGTTCTGGATGAGCGCGAGGGTCTGCAGCACGGAGTCGTGCAGGTGCGCGGCGATCTCGGCCCGCTGCTCCTCGCGCACGCGGGCGGCGCGCTCGCCCATCAGCTCGGACCAGAGGGTCACCACCCGGGGCGCGGCCAGCACGCCGGCGGCGATCAGCAGCACGCCCACGGCGAGCACCGCGTTGAGCGCGCTCGGGCGGCCGGTGAGCACGGCCGCTCCGGCGAGCACCAGCAGCGCGCAGGAGGCGAGGCGCACTGCGGAGCCGTACCGGGCGGGGCGGACGGCGTCGCCGCGGTCGAGCCCGAGGCTCCAGCCGACGGCTCCTCCCGCGAGCAGGCCGACGGCGACGAGCGCGCGGGTGATGTCGGCGTCGTCGCCGCTGTCGACGGTGATCAGCACGGCGATCGCCGCGACGGCGGCGGCGAGGGTCAGCAGACCTGCCATGGGAGCGGAGCGGCGGACGGCCGGATCCGCGTCGCGCGAGTCGAGCGGCGCGAGGGGCACCAGCGCCCAGAGCCAGAGGTAGAGGAGCGCGCCGCCCCCGCCGAGCGCGGTCGTGAGGACGGCCAGGAGGCGGGTCCTCCGCACGCTCCAGCCGAGGTGGTCGGCGACCGCGGTGCACACTCCGCCGAGCAGCATCGTCCGCGGCCGCTGCAGCGGGGGGCGGACGGCGGTGCCGGGGACTGTGCTCACCCCTGCATCCAAACAGGTCGGCCGCACGATCGGGGGTGCTCTCGGGGTCGGATCAGGGGTTCCCCCGATGGTCCGGGCCGTGGGGCGCACGGGAGACTCGCAGCATGACAGGACAGAGCACGACCCCGCCGGGCTCCGCGGAGCCGGACGGCACGGATGCGGCGAGCACAGCGACGACGCCGATCGGGACGGATCCCGGAGCGGCCGGCCCGGCCAGCACCGGCCCCGAGAGCCCCGACCCGGGAGCCTCCGGCCCCGCCGATCCGCCCCCCGCTGCAGCGGCCGCGGACGATGCTGCTCGGCGGAGTGTGCACCGCGGTCGCCGACCACCTCGGCTGGAGCGTGCGGAGGACCCGCCTCCTGGCCGTCCTCACGACCGCGCTCGGCGGGGGCGGCGCGCTCCTCTACCTCTGGCTCTGGGCGCTGGTGCCCCTCGCGCCGCTCGACTCGCGCGACGCGGATCCGGCCGTCCGCCGCTCCGCTCCCGTGGCCGGCCTGCTGACCCTCGCCGCCGCCGTCGCGGCGCTCGCCGTGCTGATCACCGTCGACAGCGGCGACGACGCCGACATCACCCGCGCGCTCGTCGCCGTCGGCCTGCTCGCGGGAGGAGCCGTCGGCTGGAGCCTCGGGCTCGACCGCGGCGACGCCGTCCGCCCCGCCCGGTACGGCTCCGCAGTGCGCCTCGCCTCCTGCGCGCTGCTGGTGCTCGCCGGAGCGGCCGTGCTCACCGGCCGCCCGAGCGCGCTCAACGCGGTGCTCGCCGTGGGCGTGCTGCTGATCGCCGCCGGCGTGCTGGCCGCGCCCCGGGTGGTGACCCTCTGGTCCGAGCTGAGGGGCGGGCGCGCCGCCCGCGTGCGCGAGGAGCAGCGGGCCGAGATCGCCGCGCACCTGCACGACTCCGTGCTGCAGACCCTCGCGCTCATCCAGAACCGCGCCGGAGCCTCGAGCGAGGTCGCCCGCATCGCCCGCGCCCAGGAGCGGGAGCTGCGCGACTGGCTGTTCGAGCGCGACGTCCCGGTCGCCAACGACCTGGCCGCCGAGGTCCGGGCGATCGCCGCCGCCGTCGAGCTCGACTACCCCGTGCACCTCGAGGTGGTGGCTGTCGGAGCGTCCGTCCCCGGCGCCGCCGCGCTCCTCGCCGCGACCCGCGAGGCCGTGCTCAACGCGGCCCGGCACGCGGGCGGCGACGTCTCGGTGTACCTCGAGTCCTCCGTGCAGGGCGTCGACGTGTTCGTGCGCGACCGCGGCCCCGGCGTCGTCCTCGACGAGGTGCCCGGCGACCGCCTCGGCATCCGCGAGTCGATCATCGGCCGGATGGCGCGCGCGGGCGGCAGCGCGACCGTGCGCCCCGGAGTCGGCGGCACCGGCACCGAGGTGCATCTGCGGCTCCCCGCGGAGGTCGAGCGGTGACCCGCGTGCTGCTGGTCGACGACCACTCCATCTTCCGCTCCGGCCTGCGGGCCGACCTCGCCCCCGAGCTCGAGGTCGTCGGGGAGGCGGCCGACGTCGACTCCGCCGTCGGCCTGGTCGCCTCGCTCGCGCCCGAGGTGGTGCTGCTCGACGTGCACCTGCCGGGCGGTGCGGGCGGAGGCGGGGCCGAGGTGCTGCGGCGCAGCGCCGGGTCGTCGTCGCGCTTCCTGGCGCTCAGCGTCTCGGACGCCGCGGAGGACGTGGTCGGCGTGATCCGCGCCGGCGCCCGCGGCTACATCACCAAGGCCAGCTCCGGAGCCGAGGTCAGCCGGGCCGTGCTCGCGGTGGCGGGCGGGGACGCCGTGTTCTCGCCGCGCCTGGCCGGCTTCGTGCTCGACGCCTTCGGGGCGCTGGCGGGCGAGCAGGCGGAGTCGGTGGACGAGCTCGACCGGCTCTCGGCCCGCGAGCGCGAGGTGATGCGCCTGATCGCCCGCGGCTACGCCTACAAGGAGGCGGCCGCCGAGCTCTTCATCTCGGTCAAGACGGTCGAGTCCCACGTCTCCGCCGTCCTCCGCAAGCTGCAGCTCTCCTCCCGCTACGAGCTCACCGCCTGGGCCTCCGCGCGCCGCCTGCTCTGAGGCGCGCGCGAGCAGTCAACCCCGTCCCTCCTCCCGCTCCTGCCGTCCGACACTGTCGGGACCGAGAGGAAAGGACGACCCGATGGTGACCACCACCCCCGCTCTCCCGACCCTGGCCGAGCTCCTCCGCGACTCCCGGCCCGTGTCGCAGCTCTACGTCGACCTCGCGATCGACTCCGGGGATCCGCCGGACATCTCGCTCGAGCGCGCCACGTCCCTCGGAGACGAGCTCGCCCGCCAGGGTGCGCCGCAGGCCGACATCCGGGCTCTCGCCGCTCTGCTCGAGGGGGCCGGGCGCCCCCAGGGCGCCTGCTGCCTCTTCGCGGTCGCCGTGGACGGGAGGGTCGTGCTGAACGAAGTGCTGCCGGGTCGGCCGGTCGCGCCCGAGGGCGTCTCCTACAGCCCGCTCCCCGACATCGTGCCGCTGCTGCAGCACCGGCCCGACCTGCGCGTCCTCGTCGTCGAGACCTCGCGGGACGGCGGCGAGATCCGCCTGCACCGCCTGGGCGCGCAGCGACCCGAGGCCGAGCAGGCCGTGCAGGGCCGCACCGACACCCTCCACAAGGCGCAGGCCGGCGGCTGGCGGCACGACCGGTTCCACCACCACGCGGAGGAGATCTGGCGGCGCACGCAGGCCGAGCTCGCCG
>NZ_PSUU01000080.1:3663-5401 GCF_002932015.1 Rathayibacter sp. AY1H3 | reverse complement strand
GGTTAAACAGCGATGGCCACCCATTTCTGGGTGGCCATCGTGAATGGTGTCCGGCGGTGTCCTACTCTCCCACAGGGTCCCCCCTGCAGTACCATCGGCGCTGAGAGTCTTAGCTTCCGGGTTCGGAATGTGACCGGGCGTTTCCCTCTCGCTATGGCCGCCGTAACCCTGGCGACACACGCACCCGAGGGCACATGGTCAAATCTGGGTTACACGCCGTGCGTGTATTCAATTGTTCCGCTCCTCCCGAAGGAGGATGCGGGGTGCCCGTCTTCTGGGAACCACAAAGTGGACGCAAGCAATCTCTGACCACTCCTACCAGCCTTTACAACGGTATGAGTGTAGTGATTATCAAGTTATCGGCTTATTAGTACCGGTCAGCTCCGACAGTCTTTAGTCCTGTCTTCCACATCCGGCCTATCAACCCAGTCGTCTGGCTGGGAGCCTCTCCCCCGAAGGGATGGAAATCTCATCTCGAAGCCGGCTTCCCGCTTAGATGCTTTCAGCGGTTATCCGTTCCGAACGTAGCTAATCAGCGGTGCTCCTGGCGGAACAACTGACACACCAGAGGTTCGTCCATCCCGGTCCTCTCGTACTAGGGATAGATCTTCTCAAATTTCCTGCGCGCGCAGCGGATAGGGACCGAACTGTCTCACGACGTTCTAAACCCAGCTCGCGTACCGCTTTAATGGGCGAACAGCCCAACCCTTGGGACCTACTCCAGCCCCAGGATGCGACGAGCCGACATCGAGGTGCCAAACCATGCCGTCGATATGGACTCTTGGGCAAGATCAGCCTGTTATCCCCGAGGTACCTTTTATCCGTTGAGCGACAGCGCTTCCACAAGCCACTGCCGGATCACTAGTCCCGACTTTCGTCCCTGCTCGACTTGTCAGTCTCACAGTCAAGCTCCCTTGTGCACTTACACTCGCCACCTGATTGCCAACCAGGTTGAGGGAACCTTTGGGCGCCTCCGTTACTCTTTGGGAGGCAACCGCCCCAGTTAAACTACCCATCAGGCACTGTCCCTGAACCCGATTAGGGTCCGAAGTTAGATATCCAGAGTGACCAGAGTGGTATTTCAACAATGACTCCACGAACACTAGCGTGCCCGCTTCAACGTCTCCCACCTATCCTACACAAGCCACACCGAACACCAATACCAAACTATAGTAAAGGTCACGGGGTCTTTCCGTCCTGCTGCGCGTAACGAGCATCTTTACTCGTAATGCAATTTCGCCGAGTTCGCGGTTGAGACAGCTGGGAAGTCGTTACGCCATTCGTGCAGGTCGGAACTTACCCGACAAGGAATTTCGCTACCTTAGGATGGTTATAGTTACCACCGCCGTTTACTGGGGCTTAAATTCTCAGCTTCGCCTTGCGGCTAACCGTTCCTCTTAACCTTCCAGCACCGGGCAGGCGTCAGTCCGTATACATCGTCTTGCGACTTAGCACGGACCTGTGTTTTTAGTAAACAGTCGCTTCCCACTGGTCTCTGCGGCCATCGAACGCTCCCGGAGCAAGTCCGTTCACGCCTCAGGCCCCCCTTCTCCCGAAGTTACGGGGGCATTTTGCCGAGTTCCTTAACCACGATTCTCTCGATCTCCTTAGTATTCTCTACCTGACCACCTGAGTCGGTTTGGGGTACGGGCAGCTAGAACCTCGCGTCGATGCTTTTCTTGGCAGCATAGGATCACCGATTTCGACTTGCGTCTACCCATCAGATCTCAGGCTACAT
>NZ_PSUU01000080.1:1772-3568 GCF_002932015.1 Rathayibacter sp. AY1H3 | reverse complement strand
ACATGAACGACGGATTTGCCTATCGTTCGCCCTACATCCTTAGACCGGGACAACCATCGCCCGGCTCGGCTACCTTCCTGCGTCACACCTGTTAATACGCTAAACGCACCAGCACGGGGTCGTACGCTAGGCCCAACGCTTCACCCCGAAGGGATCCATCAAAGGGATTCAGATACTTAGCACTACTGGATTGTCTTGGGCGGTTCTTCGCCGGTACGGGAATATCAACCCGTTGTCCATCGACTACGCCTGTCGGCCTCGCCTTAGGTCCCGACTTACCCAGGGAAGATTAGCTTGACCCTGGAACCCTTGGTCTTCCGGAGGACGGGTTTCTCACCCGTCTTTCGCTACTCATGCCTGCATTCTCACTCGTGTGGCATCCACGGCTGGTTCACACCGCCGCTTCACTCGCCACACGACGCTCTCCTACCCATCAACACGGCTGGACCACGAAGGCCTACCACTAATGTCAATGCCACAACTTCGGTGGCGTGCTTGAGCCCCGTTACATTGTCGGCGCGGAATCACTTGACCAGTGAGCTATTACGCACTCTTTCAAGGGTGGCTGCTTCTAAGCCAACCTCCTGGTTGTCTGTGCAACTCCACATCCTTTCCCACTTAGCACGCGCTTAGGGACCTTAGTTGGTGGTCTGGGTTGTTTCCCTCTCGACTATGAAGCTTATCCCCCACAGTCTCACTGCTGCGCTCTCACTTACCGGCATTCGGAGTTTGGCTGACGTCAGTAAGCTTTTGGGCCCCATCGGCCATCCAGTAGCTCTACCTCCGGCAAGAAACACGCAACGCTGCACCTAAATGCATTTCGGAGAGAACCAGCTATCACGAAGTTTGATTGGCCTTTCACCCCTATCCACAGCTCATCCCCTCCATTTTCAACTGAAGTGGGTTCGGTCCTCCACGACGTCTTACCGTCGCTTCAACCTGGCCATGGATAGATCACTTCGCTTCGGGTCTAGACCCTGCGACTGAATCGCCCTATTCGGACTCGCTTTCGCTACGGCTGCCCCACACGGGTTAACCTCGCCACAGAGCACTAACTCGCAGGCTCATTCTTCAAAAGGCACGCCGTCACCCCTACAAGGAGGCTCCGACGGTTTGTAAGCAAACGGTTTCAGGTACTATTTCACTCCCCTCCCGGGGTACTTTTCACCTTTCCCTCACGGTACTTGTCCGCTATCGGTCATCTGGGAGTATTTAGGCTTATCAGGTGGTCCTGACAGATTCACACGGGATTTCTCGGGCCCCGTGCTACTTGGGATACTCTTCACGCCATAACACCATTTCGACTACGGGGCTCGCACCCGCTCTGGCCAGGCGTTCAAACCTGTTCGTCTATGATGCGCTGTAACGTTCACCGGCCGGCAGACCGGAACGAAAAGTCCCACAACCCCGGCCATGCAACCCCTGCCGGGTATCACACATGACTCGGTTTAGCCTCTTCCGCGTTCGCTCGCCACTACTGACGGAATCACTGTTGTTTTCTCTTCCTGTGGGTACTGAGATGTTTCACTTCCCCACGTTCCCTCTACCCGCCCTATATATTCAGGCGGGAGTCACCAGGTCACCACAAGGGGCCTGGCGGGGTTTCCCCATTCGGAAATCCTCGGATCACAGCTCGTTTATCAGCTCCCCGAGGCTTATCGCAGATTACGACGTCCTTCTTCGGCTCCAGATGCCAAGGCATTCACCGTTTGCTCTTATGAACTTGCTAATCACATGAGTTAAGAAACTACAACTCGAAAAGTTGCAGATCCAATGATTTGCATGACCGCAGCCCT
>NZ_PSUU01000080.1:0-1674 GCF_002932015.1 Rathayibacter sp. AY1H3 | reverse complement strand
TTTCCCAACCCGAAGGCTGTACTGACGCGAGACGATCTCACCGAGCACCTAGTTCAATGTTCCACCCATGAGCTACCAGCAAAGACATTCGCTTTGATCTGGCGCCTGGAACACCCTGCGGTGTCCAGATGCTCCTTAGAAAGGAGGTGATCCAGCCGCACCTTCCGGTACGGCTACCTTGTTACGACTTAGTCCTAATCACCGATCCCACCTTCGACAGCTCCCTCCTTGCGGTTAGGCCACTGGCTTCGGGTGTTACCGACTTTCATGACTTGACGGGCGGTGTGTACAAGGCCCGGGAACGTATTCACCGCAGCGTTGCTGATCTGCGATTACTAGCGACTCCGACTTCATGAGGTCGAGTTGCAGACCTCAATCCGAACTGAGACCGGCTTTTTGGGATTCGCTCCACCTTACGGTATCGCAGCCCTTTGTACCGGCCATTGTAGCATGCGTGAAGCCCAAGACATAAGGGGCATGATGATTTGACGTCATCCCCACCTTCCTCCGAGTTGACCCCGGCAGTCTCCTATGAGTTCCCACCATGACGTGCTGGCAACATAGAACGAGGGTTGCGCTCGTTGCGGGACTTAACCCAACATCTCACGACACGAGCTGACGACAACCATGCACCACCTGTATACCGACCTTGCGGGGCAACCATTTCTGGAAGTTTCCGGTATATGTCAAGCCTTGGTAAGGTTCTTCGCGTTGCATCGAATTAATCCGCATGCTCCGCCGCTTGTGCGGGCCCCCGTCAATTCCTTTGAGTTTTAGCCTTGCGGCCGTACTCCCCAGGCGGGGAACTTAATGCGTTAGCTGCGACACGGAGACCGTGGAAAGGTCCCCACATCTAGTTCCCAACGTTTACGGCGTGGACTACCAGGGTATCTAATCCTGTTCGCTCCCCACGCTTTCGCTCCTCAGCGTCAGTAACGGCCCAGAGAACTGCCTTCGCCATCGGTGTTCCTCCTGATATCTGCGCATTCCACCGCTACACCAGGAATTCCATTCTCCCCTACCGCACTCTAGTCTGCCCGTACCCACTGCAGGCCCGAGGTTGAGCCTCGGGTTTTCACAGCAGACGCGACAAACCGCCTACGAGCTCTTTACGCCCAATAATTCCGGACAACGCTTGCACCCTACGTATTACCGCGGCTGCTGGCACGTAGTTAGCCGGTGCTTTTTCTGCAGGTACCGTCAAGCCGAAGCCCTTCTTCCCTACTAAAAGAGGTTTACAACCCGAAGGCCGTCATCCCCCACGCGGCGTTGCTGCATCAGGCTTTCGCCCATTGTGCAATATTCCCCACTGCTGCCTCCCGTAGGAGTCTGGGCCGTGTCTCAGTCCCAGTGTGGCCGGTCACCCTCTCAGGCCGGCTACCCGTCGTCGCCTTGGTGAGCCATTACCTCACCAACTAGCTGATAGGCCGCGAGTCCATCCTTGACCGAAAAACTTTCCACCCGCACCCGATGCCGGGGCAGGTCGTATCCGGTATTAGACGCCGTTTCCAGCGCTTATCCCAGAGTCAAGGGCAGGTTACTCACGTGTTACTCACCCGTTCGCCACTAATCCACCCAGCAAGCTGGGCTTCATCGTTCGACTTGCATGTGTTAAGCACGCCGCCAGCGTTCGTCCTGAGCCAGGATCAAACTCTCCGTAAAAAAATTACGACC
>NZ_PSUU01000008.1:0-93259 GCF_002932015.1 Rathayibacter sp. AY1H3 | reverse complement strand
CCGCGATGGCCGAGCCGATCGCGAACCCGGCGATCGTGCCGAGCATCGAGGAGGCGAGGACGCCGCCGAAGCCCATGCCTCCGCCGCCGGAGAAGCGCCGCTCCATGAATCCGGGCTGGCGCAGCTCGCTCCTCGTGGCGGACTGGGCGAGCGTGCGGGGATCGTCGTCCTTCGGCGCGTCGCCGACAGGGGCCCCCTCGCTGAGCTCTCGGAAGACCTGCTGGCGCTGCTCCGGGGTCAGCTGCTCGAAGGCCTCGCGGTGCACCTGCTCGATCGCCTCGGGCGGCGCGGTGCGGAGGAGGTAGCGGTAGCGCTCGATGGCACGCTCATCGTCGGTGCGCGGAGACGTCGCCGGAGGGGAGCCGTACTCGGGCCTGCGGTCCGCGGCCTGCGGCGGCGCGTACGTCGAGCGGCGTGCGCTCTCGGGCTGCTCGTCGCGGCCCAGCAGTCGGTCCAGGAATCCCATGATCTCCTCCTCGGCGCCCGACGGACGCACACCGCCACCGTAGGCCCCTCGTCGCTCCGAGTGCTGAGCGTTCTCTCAGAGGCTGCTCGGAGCGGGGGCCTCGGTCACTTCTGCTTCGGGATGACCACCCACATCACGAGGTAGGCGATGATCTGCGGCCCCGGGAGGAGGCACGAGAGCACGAACAGGAGACGCACCACGAAGGGGCTCCAGCCGAATCGGCGGGCGAGACCGGCACAGACGCCGGCGATGATCCTGCCCCGACGGGGGCGCACGAGAGTAGCCATGACTCCACTCTGGCGCAGGGCGCCTGAGCGGGGCATCCGGGAAACCCCCTAGTCCTGCACGGGAGTCCCGTCGAGCTCCTCGGGCCGGAACGCTCCGACCGAGCGGGCGAAGGCGGCCGCGCGCTCGGCGTCGGCCTCCGGCCAGACCACGTGGAAGCGCTCGAAGACCACGTCGCCGAGGCCGCCCGGTGAGACGCGGGCGAAGTAGCGGCGGTGGCCGTCGAGCCAGGAGGCGCGCGTGCGGTCCCCCTCGCCCTCGGCCCAGGCGAACGCGTCGTCGACGGAGTCGAGCGGACCGGTCCGCACCTCGTCCGTCACGAGGACGACACGCGCCGCTCCCGCGCCGTCGCAGACGATCCAGTGGTCGCCCGCGACGGGCGCCCCCTCCTCGGCGAGGGACGCCGTGGCCGTCTTCACTCCGCGCCGCACGAGGCCCAGCAGCTCGTCCGCCATCGCCGTGCTGTCGCCGAACGACTCGACCGGCGGGAGCGCTTCGTCGACTCCCGGATGCGTGGAGCGGTACTCCGCCCAGAGGAGCGCCGCCGAGGCGGCGTCGGCGTCGGGGAGGGCCGTGCGCTCCGGCGCGACGGGCACGAGCGCCACGATGTTCGCCCCGGCCAGGGAGGCGGGATCGTCGGGGTGGTTGTCGGGCGTGGTGATTGTGTCGAAGGGCCAGTGCTGCTGGAGCCAGCGGCGCGCGTAGGCGTCGAGCTCCTCCTCGAGCCGCGAGCCCCGGACGGCGGGGACGACCCACCAGGAGGCCTCGGCGGAGTCGCCGCCGCCGGGCCGGACGCTCAGAGCGCCCAGCGCCTCGGTGCGGTCCGGGCCGACGAGCAGGAACGCGTGCGCTCTGCCCGCATGCGACTCCTCCTCGAGGCGCAGGAGACCGCGCACGTCGTCGCCGAGGGACGCCGACGGCAAGGCGGCCGGATCGTCCCCGCGGAGGAGAGCCGCGAGCCACGGTCGCTGCTCGCCGATCACCGCGTGCAGGAGGTCCGCGTCGCTCGAGACGAGAGGACGCAGGAGGGCGCCCGCCGGCAGCTCGAGCCGCGCGGGAAGGGGCGCGTCGCCGGTTCCACCGCTCATGACCGCACCTCCCCGCGCACCGGCTCAGCCGGCCGCGCGGTCCAGGACGAGCTCGCGGACGCGGGCGGCGTCGGCCTGCCCCTTCATGGCCTTCATCACGGCACCGATCACGGCACCGGCGGCCTGCACCTTGCCGTCGCGGATCTTCGCGAGCACGTCGGGCTGCGAGGCCAGTGCCGCGTCGATCGCCTCGATGAGCGCTCCGTCGTCCGAGACGACCGCGAGTCCACGGGCGTCGACGACCTCCTGCGGGGTGCCCTCTCCGGCGATGACGCCCTGGAGGACCTCGCGGGCGAGGCGGTCGGTCAGCGTGCCGCTCTCGATCAGACCGGCGAGCTCGGCGACCTGGGCCGGGGTGACCAGGGAGGCCGGGTCCTCGCCCGCCGCGTTCGCGAGGCGCGCGATCTCCCCGGTCCACCACTTGCGGGCCGCCTGCGGAGCGGCTCCCGCGGAGACGGTCTCGGTGATCTCGACCAGCAGGCCGCTGTTGGCGACGTCCTGGAACTCGAGGTCGGTGAAGCCCCACTCCTGCTTGAGGCGGCGACGGCGGTCGGCAGGCTTCTCGGGGAGCGCGGCGCGCAGCTCCTCGATCAACTCCGGGCTCGGCACGACCGGGAGCAGGTCGGGCTCCGGGAAGTAGCGGTAGTCGTCGGCGTCGCTCTTGGGCCGGCCCGCGGAGGTGCGGCCGGTGTCCTCGTGCCAGTGGCGCGTCTCCTGCGTGATCGTGCCGCCCGCGGCGAGGATCGCCGCCTGGCGCTGGATCTCGTAGCGGACGGCGCGCTCGACCGAGCGGAGCGAGTTGACGTTCTTGGTCTCGGTGCGGGTTCCGAGCTTCTCCTGGCCGATCGGGCGGAGCGAGACGTTCGCGTCGCAGCGCAGGTTGCCGCGCTCCATCTTGGCGTCCGAGATGCCGAGCGCCAGCACGATGTCGCGGATCGTCGCGACGTAGGCCTTCGCGTACTCGGGTGCGCTCTTCCCCGCGCCGTAGATGGGCTTCGTGACGATCTCGACGAGCGGGACCCCCGCGCGGTTGTAGTCCACGAGCGAGTACTCGGCGCCCTGGATGCGGCCGGTGGCGCCGCCGATGTGCGTGAGCTTGCCGGCGTCCTCCTCCATGTGCGCGCGCTCGATCGGGATCTGCACGAGCGAGCCGTCGGCCAGCTCGATCTCGACCGAGCCCTCGAAGGCGATCGGCTCGTCGAACTGCGAGATCTGGTAGTTCTTCGCCAGGTCCGGATAGAAGTAGTTCTTGCGCGCGAAGCGGCTGGACGGGGCGATCGAGCAGCCCAGGGCGAGGCCGAGGCTGATCGAGTAGCGGACGGCCTGCTCGTTCACGACCGGCAGCGAGCCCGGGAGGCCGAGGTCGACCGGGGTCACGTTCGTGTTGGGCTCGGACCCGAACTCGTTGGGCGCGTCCGAGAACATCTTGGTCTTCGTGTTGAGCTCGACGTGCACCTCGAAGCCGAGCACCGGCTCGAAGGTCTCGAAGACCTCGTCGTAGTCCATCAGCTCGGGAGCGGACGTGTGCGCGGAGGCCATCAGACGGCACCTTCCTCGGTCGCGGAGAGCACGGAGTGGGTCAGGTCGGGGGCCTGCGCGAGGAGCGGGCGGCCCCACTTCTCCTCGAGCAGCGCCTCGAGCGCGGCGCCCACGGTGTAGAGGCGCACGTCCTCCCGGGCGGGAGCGAGGAACTGGATGCCGACGGGCAGCCCGTCCTCGTCGGCGAGGCCGGCGGGGACGGAGATGCCGGGGATGCCGGCCAGGTTCGCCGGGATGGTCGCGACGTCGCCGCGGTACATCGCCAGCGGGTCGTCGAGCTTCTCGCCGAGGCGGTAGGCGGTCGTCGGCGCCGTCGGCGAGGCGATCACGTCGACGTTGGCGAAGGCCGCGTCGAAGTCCCGCTGCACCAGGGTCCGGACCTTCTGTGCGCTGCCGTAGTAGGCGTCGTAGTAGCCGGCCGAGAGGGCGTAGGTGCCGAGGATGATCCGGCGCTTGACCTCGGGGCCGAAGCCCTGCTCGCGGGTCGCGGACATGACCTGCTCGACCGTGCCGCCGCCCTCCGGCGTGACCCGGAGGCCGAACCGGACCGAGTCGAACTTGGCGAGGTTGCTGGAGGCCTCCGCGGGGAGGATCAGGTAGTAGGCGGCGACCGCGTGCTCGACGCTCGGGAGGCTCACCTCGACGACCTCGGCTCCGGCGCCCTGCAGGATCTCGAGCGCCTCGTGGAAGCGCGCCAGCACGCCGGGCTGGAAGCCCTCGCCGCCGTCGAGCTCCTTGACCACGCCGATCCGGAGGCCCGTCACGTCGGCGCGGCGCACCGCGTCGGCGAAGGAGGGCCAGGAGTCGCGCAGCGACGTCGAGTCGCGCGGGTCGTGGCCCGCGATGACGTCGTGCAGCAGCGCGGAGTCGAGGACCGTCCGGGAGACGGGGCCGATCTGGTCGAGGCTCGAGGCGAGCGCGATCGCTCCGTAGCGGGACACGCCGCCGTAGGTCGGCTTCACGCCGACGGTGCCGGTCACGTGCGCGGGCTGGCGGATCGATCCCCCGGTGTCGGAGCCGAGGGCCAGGGGCGCCTCGTAGCTCGCGACGGCCGCGGCGGACCCGCCGCCGGAGCCGCCGGGGATGCGGTCGAGGTCCCACGGGTTGTGGGTGGGGCCGTAGGCGCTGCGCTCGGTGGTCGAGCCCATCGCGAACTCGTCCATGTTGGTCTTGCCGATCGGGACCAGCCCGGCCTCGCGGACCTTGCGCATGACGGTCGCGTCGTAGGGCGGGCGCCAGCCCTCGAGGATGCGGGAGCCGCTCGTGGTCGGCATGTCGTTCGTGACGATGACGTCCTTGACCGCGAGAGGCACTCCGGCGAGGGGGTGCAGCGACTCGCCGTCGGCGCGCCGGCGGTCGATCGCCTCGGCGGACGCGACCGCGCCCTCGCGCGCGACGTGGAGGAAGGCGTGGACCGCTCCGTCGACCGCGTCGATGCGCTCGAGGTGGGCGCGGGTGGCCTCGACCGAGGAGACCGAGCCGTCGGCCAGCTTCTCGGAGAGGGCGGACGCGCTGAGGCGGACGAGCTCGTCGCCGTGCGCGCTCACTGCTCCTCCCCCAGGATCGCGGAGACCTGGAAGCGGCTGCCGTCGTGCTCGGGCGCGCCGGAGAGCGCCTGCTCGAGCGTGAGGGTCTCGCCGACCACGTCGGGTCGGAAGACGTTCTCGAGCGGGATCGGGTGGCTGGTCGCCGGCACCTCGGGCGTGGCGACGGCCTGGACCGCGCGCACGGAGTCGACGATCTGGCCGAGCTCCCTGGTGAGGCTCCCGATCTCGTCGGAAGTGAGGTCGATCCTGGCCAGCTGGGCCAGATGGGCGACCGTGTCGGCCGTGATCTCGGACATGCGTCTCCGTCTGGTGGTTCGGGGGGATTTCCGGCCGCCAGTCTACTCGGCGCGCCCGCACCGCCTCCGCCCGTGCCGCCCGCCCGTCAGGAGCCGCCGAAGAGGCTGGCGCCGTGCTTCAGGAGTGCGTTGTACGCGCCCTCGTAGGTGGTCGGCAGGTCCTCGCCGGGCTCGCCGTACCGGGCCAGCAGCAGGCCCATCAGGCCGACGGCGGGCGGGCTCAGCGGCTTGTCGCGGTTCACGTGCGCCGGATGCGCGGGCGCCGCCTCGGGGTTCGGCGGCAGGTACTGCGGCACCGTGGTCGGCCAGTCGCCGATCTGCCGCGGCTCGTCGAGGGTCAGCACCCCGAAGAGGTCGGGGGCGGAGGCGTCGCGAGCGGTCAGCGGCTCGAGGCCGTGCAGGGCGCTGAGGGTCCGGATCACCGCGCCGTGGTGCAGCTCGTCGTGCACGATCGTGCCGGCCCTCGTGTACGCCGAGACCGCGATCGCCGGCACGCGGCAGCCGAGCCGGTCGAAGGCGAAGCCCATCTCGCCCTCGCGGCCGTCGCCCGGCGGAGTCGCCGACGGCGGGGGGACGTGGTCGTAGAGGCCGCCGTGCTCGTCGAAGGTCGCCAGCAGGAGCGTGTTCACCGCGTTCGAGCCGGTCGTGCTCGCGCTCTCCCGGATCGCCGAGTACACCTGGTGCAGCAGCAGCTCGCCGGCGCGGACGTCGGACAGCGCGCTGTCGTAGACGGGCGTGCCGTCGACCTCGTCCTCGTGCAGGACGCCGGTCGGCGGGTGCATGTCGTTGTGGTCGAAGACGAGCCGCGGCTCGAGGAAGGCGTAGTCGGGCAGCTCGCCGTTCTCCACGTCGGCGTAGAACCGGTCCATCGTCGAGAAGTGGGTCTTCCAGTACTTCTCGAGCACCGGCGCGTGCAGGAACCCGGTGTAGGAGACCACCTGCAGCGCGTCGAAGTAGACGCGCCAGGTCCTCCCCGCCTCCTCGAGGCGGTTGAACACCGTCGGCGCGTCGGCCAGGTCGTCCGCGAGCCACTTCTCGTAGCCGCCGCCCTGCTTGTTGGTGACGAAGCCGTGCGAGGTCGACGCGTGCAGGAAGGACCGGTTGCAGAAGGTCTGGGAGGGGACGGCGCAGAACCACTGGTCGAAGACGGCGAACTCGCGGGCGAGGGTGGAGAAGACGGGCAGCATCTCCGGCGAGAAGCCGCCCATGATCGTCCGCACCTCCTCCGCCGTGGGCTCCTGCCCCTTCTTCATCACCCTCAGGTGCTGGACGTAGTCCTCGAGGAAGCCGCTCATCGTCGGGGCGGAGGCGTCGGCGGGCGCGTTGAAGGGCGCGGTCATGGCGCCGACGGTGCGGCCGGCGTTCTCGGGCGGATCCACCGTGCCGAAGAGCTGAGTGTTGACGTGCGGGTACTCCTCGCCCGGGTCCGGGTCGGGCTGGCGCATCACGGAGTCGGTGGCGCCCTCGTAGACGTGCGTGCCGACGGTCAGTCCCCCGGCGCTGGTGTTCGTCCGCTCGTCGGGGAGGAGGCCCTCGAAGCTCTCGCCCGCGGGCAGGTCGTCCGGTTCGTAGAGGCGGCCGAGGACGTTGTCGAAGGAGCGGTTCTCGAACATGATCACGACGACGTGGTCGAAACCCGGCTCCGTGCGGGCGGGCAGTCGCGGCTCCTCCTCGCGGCGGGGGCCGGAGGCGACGGCCGCGCCGATCGCGCCGCCGGCGAGGGCTCCGGCTCCGACTCCGGCGGCGGCGGTGCCGGCCAGGAAGCGGCGGCGCGAGCGGGAGCGGGGAGCTCCGTCGTCGTGCTCCGAGGGAGTCCGCTCGCTGGTCATCTCCGCCGCCTCTCCTGCGCCGCCTGCGCCTGCTCGGAGTGTAGCGACGCGCCCGGGACGGCGGCTCGAACGCGGGCGAGCAGTCCGGCCTCCGGCTCGGGGTCGACGTGCGCGCGGCGGGCCGCGTCGCGGAGGCGCCGCCCGACCGGCGCGGGCGGCGCGAAAGCCGGCGCCGTGCGGGGCCAGCGCGCGAGGGGGCGGTCGGGACCGCTGAGGAGTGCGGCCAGCTCTCGGACCTGCGGATCGACGAGCGCTCGGCGCACGCCCGCCCGGGCGCGGACGAGCTGCGCGGGAGTCTCCGGACCGAGCGTCACGCCGATCCGTGCACCCGAGGGGACGGCCGAGGCGAGCACGAGCGCCGGCACCGTGCCGGGCCGCTCCGCGCTCCCCCGCGCGGTGACGAGGAGCAGCATCCGCCGCCCCGCCCGCTCCCCGTCGCGGACGGCGTCGAACACGACGTGCAGCAGCTGCTCCGCGAGGCGCGCATCGGCGGATCGATCGGTGCCGGCGGCTGCGGCGTCGGCGAAGTCGGCCGGATCGACGAGGGACCGCGGCTCGACCAGGACGAGCGGAGGCAGGGTGCCGGCTGCGGCCTCGGCGGCCAGCGCGTCGATGGGAAGGAGGCGCCCGCCGCGGGAGCCGGCGGCGCCCGGGTCGCGGTGGGGCCACTCCGGATCGGCGAGGAGCGTGGTCGAGACGCCCTGCCGCTCGTCGACCGCGAGAGCCCAGCCGGTGCCGGTCTCCCGGGCCGCGCGCAGGGCCGCCGGCAGCGGATCGCGGCCGTCGGCGCGCCAGTGGTCGGCCCGGGCGAAGGCCGTGGCGAGGAGCGCGTGCACCGGCAGCATCTCGGGGGCGAAGCGCGCGCCCGGAGGATCGTCCGGGCCGGGCGCGGTCATCACGGCGTCCGTGCCGCCGGTGAACACCGGGCCGTCCGTGTCGTCGAGCGCGCCGAGGACCTGGTCGCGGCTGCGGCCGGCGAAGGAGAGCACGACCACGTGGTCGATCCGCCCGAGCACCTCGGCGGTCCGACGCTCGGCGGTGGTGGGCCGAGCCGCGGCGTCGAGCGCGAGCGACGCTGCGTCGGCGAGGGAGCGGCGCAGGAACGCACGCCGCTCCCCGCCGCCCGCGTCAGGCATCGGGCCCGGTCGGCTCCTCCGTGCTCGGGGCGGCCGCGTCCGGGACGGCGTCGGTCTCCGGCACGGCGTCATCCTCCGGCGAGGCGTCGGAGCGCGATGCGCCGGCGACGTCCCCGTCCGGGCCGGCGGCGGCCTCCTCCGGAGCGTCGGCGGACGCCTCCTCCGGCAGCGCGATCGCGTCCGGTCCCTCCGTCACCAGGAGGTGGAACTCGGCCGCGGTGATGATCCGGAGCCCCAGGGCCTCGGCCTTGCCGAGCTTGCTGCCGGCGCCGGGACCGGCGGCGACGTAGTCGGTCTTCTTGGAGACGCTCGAGCCGGCCTTGCCGCCGGCCGCGAGGATGGCCTCCTGCGCCCCCTCGCGGGAGTACCCCTCCAGGCTGCCGGTCGCCACGACCGTGAGACCCGCGAGCACCCCGCCAGCGGCGTCCGCGGCACCGGGACCGGGGTGGCCGGGCGTGGCGAAGCGCACTCCGGCCGCGGCCCAGCGGTCGACGATCTCGACGTGCCAGTCGACCTCGAACCAGGCGATCAGGGCGTCGGCGATGATCCCGCCCACCCCGTCGACCGCGGCGAGCTCGTCGCGGCTCGCCACGCGGATCGCGTCGAGCGAGCCGAAGTAGCCCGCCAGCGCGCGCGCGGCGACCGGGCCGACGTGCCGGATGCTGAGCGAGACCAGCAGGCGCCACAGCTCCTTGGTCCTCGCCCGCTCGATGTTCTCGATCAGCCGGAGGGCGTTGGTGGAGGGCACGGAGGCGGCGTCCCCCGCGAAGGCTCCCGCCTCCGGGTCGAAGGCGCCGTCCTTGGCGAGCTGCCGCTTGCGCTTGAAGGGCGTGACGACCTTCGGATCGCCCTTCGCGTCGAGCTTCTGCAGACCCGTCTCGGAGTCGCGGACGACGACCTCGATCGGGAAGAGATCGGCCACCGTGAGCTCGAACAGGCCGGCCTCGGTCCGCAGCGGCGGCTCGGCGGGCACCAGGGGCTGGGTCAGGGCGGCGGCGCTGACCTCGCCGAGCGCCTCGATGTCGAGCGCGCCGCGGCTGCCGATGTGCTCGACGCGCCCGCGGACCTGCGCGGGGCAGGACTCCGCGTTGGGGCAGCGCAGGTCGACGTCGCCCTCCTTGGCCGGAGCGAGCGTGGTGCCGCACTCGGGGCACTGCGTCGGCATCACGAACTCGCGCTCGGAGCCGTCGCGGAGCTCCACCACCGGGCCGAGCACCTCGGGGATGACGTCCCCGGCCTTCCGCAGCACGACCGTGTCGCCGATGAGCACGCCCTTGGCCTTGACCACGTCGGCGTTGTGCAGCGTGGCCTGGCGCACCTCGGACCCCGCGACCTTCACCTTGGTCATCTGGGCGAACGGCGTCGCGCGGCCGGTGCGCCCGACGCTCACGACGATGTCGAGGAGCTTCGTGTGGACCTCCTCGGGCGGGTACTTGTAGGCGATCGCCCAGCGCGGCGCCCGGCTGGTGGCGCCGAGCTCGTCGTGCAGCTCGAGCTCGTCCACCTTCACGACCACGCCGTCGATCTCGTGCTCGACCGAGTGCCGCTCGCGGCCGTAGCGGTCCACGAAGGCGAGCACCTCCTCCACCGAGGCCGAGACGCGGTTGTGGCCGCTGACCGGCAGTCCCCAGGAGGAGAGGAGCCCGTAGACCTCGGACTGGGTCGCGACCGGCGGGTCCGGCCAGGCGCCGATGCCGTGCACGTAGAGCGCGAGGGAGCCGACGCGCGCCTCGCCGGCGCGCAGGTCGAGACCCGACTTCTTGTCGAGCTGCTGGCGGAGGCCGCCGCTCGCCGCGTTCCGCGGGTTGGCGAAGGTCGGGAAGCGCCGCAGTGCGCTCGTGCGCGCCTTATCCTCCTCGAAGACGCCTCGGGTGGCGGGCGGGCGGGACGACCAGCGGGTCCGCGCCTCCTCGACCGCCTCGTCGCGCAGCGTCTCCTGGAGGGCGTTCAGCTCGGCGAAGGCGGCCACGGGGATGAAGACCTCGCCGCGGACCTCGACGAGTGCCGGGTGGCCCTCGCCGGAGAGGCGCTCGGGGATGCCCGCGACGCGGAGGGCGTTGACGGTGACGTCCTCGCCGGTGCGGCCGTCACCGCGGGTCGCCGCCGTGACGAGGCGGCCGTCCTCGTAGTGGAGGGAGATCGCGAGCCCGTCGATCTTGAGCTCCGTGAGCCAGGCGACGGGGCGGTCGGCCGAGGCCACCGTCTTCTCGCACCACTCGCGCAGCTCCTCGGCCGAGAACACGTTGTCGAGGGAGAGCATCCGCTCGGCGTGGTCGATCGGGGCGAGGCCCGCTCCGACGATCCCGCCGACGGTCCGCGTCGGCGAGTCCTCGGCGGCGAGCTCGGGGTGCTCGGCCTCGAGCGCGGCGAGCTCGCGCACCAGGGCGTCGTACTCGGCGTCGGACAGCGGCGAGGAGTCGGCCGCGTAGTAGTCGTCGCTCGCCGACCGGATCCGCGCCCGCAGCTCCTCGACGCGGGCGGCGGGCTCGACGGCGCTCACCGGAGCACCGCGGCGTCGGCCGCGACCGTGCGGTCGATCGTGCACTGGCCCAGCACGCGGGTGCCGAGGTAGACGACGGCCGTCTGGCCGGGGGCGACGCCGTCGAGCGGCGAGTCCGGAGTGATCACGAGCTCCACCCTGCCATCGACGTGCGACACCACCGCGGAGGCGGGGACCGGGTCGGCGTGGGCGCGGATCTGGACGTCGCAGCGGAAGGGCGCGTCCGCGTCCTCGGGAGCGGCCCCCGCCCAGGTGAACCGCTCGCCGGCGACCTCGCCGATGCGCAGCGCCTCGCGCGGACCGACGACGACCTCGTTGCTCACCGGCCGCACCTCCAGGACGAAGCGCGGCCGGCCGTCGGGCGCGGGGACGCCGAGGTGCAGGCCCCGGCGCTGGCCCACCGTGTACCCGTGAGCGCCCTCGTGGGAGCCGACCACCGCGCCGTCCCGATCGACGACCGCTCCGGTCTCGGGGGCGACGCGCTCGGCGAGCCAGCCGCGGGTGTCGCCGTCGGGGATGAAGCAGATGTCGTAGCTGTCGGGCTTGCTCGCGACGCTGAGGCCCCGCTCCGCCGCCTCCGCGCGCACGATCGCCTTGGACGGCGTGGAGCCGAGCGGGAACATCGAGTGCCGCAGCTGCTGCTCCGTCAGCACGCCGAGGACGTAGGACTGGTCCTTCGCCTCGTCGCTCGCGCGGTGGAGCTCCGGGGAGCCGTCGGCGGCGGTGCGGAGGGAGGCGTAGTGGCCGGTGCAGACCGCGTCGAAGCCGAGGTCGAGAGCCTTCTCGAGCAGGGCGGCGAACTTGATCCGCTCGTTGCAGCGCATGCAGGGGTTCGGGGTGCGGCCCGCCGAGTACTCGGCGACGAAGTCGTCGACGACGTCCAGCTTGAACCGCTCGGAGAAGTCCCACACGTAGTACGGGATGCCGAGGACGTTCGCGGCGCGCTGCGCGTCCATCGAGTCCTCGATCGTGCAGCACCCCCGGCTGCCCGTGCGCAGCGTGCCGGGCATCCTGCTCAGGGCGAGGTGCACGCCCACCACGTCGTGCCCCGCCTCCACCGCGCGGGCCGCGGCCACGGCCGAGTCCACTCCACCGCTCATCGCCGCCAGAACCTTCACCGTGCGAGTCTACGTTTCCCGGGGGCGCGGCCGGCAGGGGGTCAGGCGGGCAGCACCGCGCGGTTCGAGAGTCCGGCTCGGGCGGCGCGGGCGTAGGCGCCGGGCAGCGCGGCCAGGAGGGCGTCGACGTCCGCGTCGGTCGAGGTGTGGCCGAGCGTCATCCGGAGCACTCCGCGGGCCTCGTCCTCGCTCCGGCCGAGCGCGAGGACCACGTGCGAGGGCTCCGGGATCCCCGCCGTGCAGGCGGACCCGGTCGAGACGGAGACGCCCGCGGTGTCGAGGAGGAAGAGGAGGGAGTCGCCCTGCGCACCGGGGAAGGCGAGGTGCGCGTTGTTGGCGACCCGGCGTCCGGAGTCGAGGGCGGGCCCGGTCAGGGTCGCCCCCGGCACGGCGGCGAGGACGCCCGCGACGAGCCGGTCGCGCAGGGCGGCAAGGCGCTGCGCCTCCGCCGACCGCTCGGCGTCCGCCTCGACCGCGGCGGCGGCGAAGGCCGCGGCGCCGGGCACGTCCTGGGTGCCGGAGCGGACGCCCCGCTGCTGTCCGCCTCCGTGCAGCACCGGGACCACGCGGGCGTCGCGGGCGAGCACGAGCGCACCGGTCGCGATCGGCCCGCCGACCTTGTGACCCGAGACGCTGACGGCGGCCAGTCCCGCGCCGCGCCCTGAGCCGGAGGCGCGGCGGATCTCGGCGATCCGCAGCGGCACGTGCCCGAGGGCGGCGACCGCGTCGACGTGAAGGGGGACGCCGGCGCGGGCGCACGCCGCCGCCAGCTCGGCGATCGGATTGATCGTCCCGATCTCGTTGTTGACCCAGAGCACCGTGACCAGGGCGACCGAGCCGGGGTCCTCCTCCAGCGCCGCGGCGAGCGCCTCCGGCCGCAGGGTGCCCTCGTCGTCGAGAGGCAGCCACTCGAGGACGGCGCCCTCGTGCTCGGCGAGCCAGGCGGCGGAGTCGAGCGTCGCGTGGTGCTCCCCCTCGGCGACCAGGACCCGGACGCGGGCCGGGTCCTCGCTCCGGCGCTGCCAGTAGAGGCCCTTGATCCCGAGGTTGACCGCCTCGGTGCCGCCGGCGGTGAGGATCACCTCGATCGGCTCGCAGCCGAGCACCCCGGCGAGCGCCGACCGGGCGTCCTCCAGCCGGCGGCGCGCCTCCTGGCCGGAGCCGTGAACGGAGGAGGGGTTGCCACCGTGGGCGGACGCCTCCGCGAACGCGGCGAGCGCCGAGGCGCGCAGCGGGGTGGTCGCGGCGTGGTCGAGGTAGATCACAGCAGCCCTTCGTCCCGCGTCGGGGGCACGGAGGGAGCCGGTGCCCGTCACTACTGTAAGTCGCATGACCTCTCACGATCCCCTGGCCCGGCTCGGCGTGACCGTGGACGATCAGGGCGGTGAGCTGCGGGTCTGGTCCGAGAGCGCGAGCGCCGTCGATCTGCTGCTGTACGACGAGAAGGATCCGACCTGGGTGACCCGCACGGTCCCGCTGGCGCGCGACGACGCCGCGGTCTGGTCCGCGCGCTCCGATCTGCTGGCCCCCGGCCGCCGCTACGCCCTGCGCGTCGACGGGCCGACGGGCCTCCGACACCGGTTCGACCCCCGCCGGGCCCTGCTGGAGCCGTACTCCCGCGGCCTGCACCGGGTGGCGGAGAACGAGTGGCGCTCCGTCGTCGTGGACGACGCGTTCGACTGGGGCTCCTCCTCCCGGCCCGGCACCCCGATGGACCGCACCGTGATCTACGAGGCGCACGTGAAGGGGCTGACCCGGCTGAACCCGGCGCTCCCCGTGGAGCTGCGCGGCACCTACGCCGGCCTGGCGCATGAGTCGACGGTCTCGGCGCTGCTCGAGCTGGGCGTGACGGCGGTCGAGCTGCTGCCCGTGCACGCGTTCGTGTCGGAGCAGCGCCTGCTGCGGCAGGGGCTGACCAACTACTGGGGCTACAACACTCTGAACTTCTTCGCCCCGCACGCCGCGTACGCCTCCTCCACCGCGCAGCGCGGCGGACCGACCGCGGTGCTCCGCGAGTTCAAGGGGATGGTGAAGCTCCTGCACGAGGCCGGCCTCGAGGTGATCCTGGACGTGGTCTACAACCACACCGCCGAGGAGGGGCCGGGCGGGCCGATGTCGAGCCTGCGCGGGATCGACGACGCAGGCTGGTACCGCCAGACGCCCGAGGGCCACTACGTGGATGTCACCGGCTGCGGGAACACGATCGACTTCGGCCGGCCCGCGGCGCAGCGCCTCGCGCTGGACTCGATGCGCTACTGGTCGGGCGAGGTCGGGATCGACGGCTTCCGGCTCGACCTGGCCGCGACCCTCGGCCGGGACGAGATCGCGCACTTCCGGAGCGACCACCCGCTGCTGCGGGCCGCGGTCGAGGATCCGGCGCTGGCCGGCGTGAAGATGATCGCCGAGCCCTGGGACGTGGGAATGGGCGGCTGGCAGACCGGGAACTTCCTGGCCGGGTGGTCGGAGTGGAACGACCGCTACCGCGACCGCGCCCGCAACTTCTGGCTCTCGGACATCGACTACGCCCGCCGCGCCGGCACGGCCCCCGTCGGCATCGGCGGCTTCGCGACCCGGCTCTCGGGCTCGTCCAACACGTTCTCGGCGGAGCGGGGACCCCTCGCTTCGGTCAACTTCGTCACTGCGCACGACGGCTTCACGCTGGCGGACCTCGTCTCGTACAACGTCAAGCACAACATCGGCAACGGCGAGTCGAACCGCGACGGAGCCGACACCAACCGCTCCTTCAACCACGGCTTCGAGGGCCCCACCACCGACGAGCGGATCACGCTGGCGCGGCGCAAGGCGATGCGGAACCTCCTCGGCACCCTGCTGCTGTCGGCCGGCGTGCCGATGATCACGGCGGGCGACGAGACCGGGCGCAGCCAGCGCGGCAACAACAACGCCTACTGCCAGGACTCGGACCTGACCTGGGTGCGCTGGGAGGGCCTGGCCGACTGGCAGCTCGCGCTCCGCGCGCACACGCGCACCCTGCTGCGCCTGCGGCGTGAGCACCCGGCGCTGCGTCCCTCCCGCTACGGCAGCGGCGACGCGAGCGAGCCGGGCGCCACGACCATGACGTGGTTCGACGCCCACGGGCGCGGGATGAGCGAGCACGACTGGACCTCCGCCGCCAACCGGACGCTGCAGTACCTCGCCGCCTCGACGCCGGTCGAGGGCGAGCCGGACCGCGTCCTGCTGGTGGTGCACGGCGTCGAGCAGGACACCACGGTCGTGCTCGCCGAGGGCGAGGGGGTCACCGGCTACACGCGCCTGTGGAACAGCGAGGAGCCGGAGCCGCTGGAGCACGGCGAGTCGTTCGAGCCGGGGCAGGTCATCCGCGTGGCCGGCACCTCGATGCAGCTCTTCGCCGCGCACGGGCCGGCGGCCGAGCAGGACGCCTGATGGCGCGGAGCGGGCCGGGGACCCCGGCGACCGTCGCGCTGACGGCGGCGGGCGTCCCCTTCACTCCCCGCCAGTACCGGCACGACCCGGCCACGACGCGCTACGGGCTCGAGGCGGCCGAGGCGCTCGGCGTCGAGCCGGAGCGCGTGTTCAAGACCCTGATGGTCGATGTGGACGGCGAGCTCGTGGTGGGCGTCGTGCCCGTCACCGGCTCGCTCGGGCTGAAGGAGCTCGCGGCCGCGGTCGGAGGCAGGCGGGCGGCGATGGCCGACCCCGTGCTGGCCCAGCGCCGGACCGGCTACGTGCTCGGCGGCATCTCGCCGCTCGGGCAGAGGACGCGGCACCGCACCGTGATCGACGAGACCGTCGAGCTCCACGACACGGTGCTCGTGTCGGGCGGGCGCCGGGGCTTCGACATCGAGCTCGCCCCCGCCGACCTCGTCGCCGCGACGGCCGCCCTCCTCGCCGACATCGCGCGCTGACCCCTGCTCCCCCGCCGTCCTCCTCCGGGCGCCGTCCTCCTCCCGCGAGACCCCGTCCCGGTCCGCGAGGCGTCGAGGAAGGCGCACCGGAGCGGCATCCCGCGGAGAGGGACCGGGCGGGGTCAGCCGGCGGCGGCGGCCAGGCCCAGCTCGGCGGAGCGGGCCAGGAGGGGATGCCGCGGCACGACGCGGACGGTGTAGCCGAAGGATCCGCTGCGGTCGAGGGTGACCACTCCGGCGTAGGGCACGCGCCCGACCGCGTCGGCCGGCACCACGGCACCCGACTCCTCGACCACCTCGAGCTCGTGGTGGCGGACCTCGGTGAGCGAGCCGTCAGCGGACGTCGTCCCGTACACGACCTCGACCGAGACGTCCGCCGGCGAGAGCTCGCCCAGGCGCACGCCCGCCCGCACGGCGAGCCGGTCCCCGCGCTGGGGCACCGCGTCGATCCCGCCGGATTCGACGGACGCGACCGCGACTCCGGCCCAGCCGGCGCGGACCCGCCGCTTCCAGCTCGCCAGCTCCTTGGCCGGCTCGAAGTGATCGGCGGCGACGGCGCGCCCGGCCTCGGCGGCCGGCGAGTAGAGCGCCTCGACGTACTGGCGCACCATCCGCTCGGCGGAGAGCTCGGGCGAGAGGGTCGCGAGGGTGTGCCGGATCGACCGCACCCACCGCCGGGGCACGCCGTCGTGGTCACGCTCGTAGTAGCGCGGCACGACCTCGGTCTCGAGCAGCTCGTAGAGCGCCTCGGCCTCGAGCGTGTCGCGGGCCTCCGGGTCGAGCGCGCGGTCGGAGGAGGGGATCGCCCAGCCGTTCTCGCCGTCGAAGTACTCGTTCCACCAGCCGTCGAGGATCGAGAGGTTGAGCGAGCCGTTGAGCGCCGCCTTCATCCCCGAGGTGCCGCACGCCTCGAGCGGGCGCAGCGGGTTGTTGAGCCAGACGTCGGTGCCCGGGTAGAGCAGCTGCGCCATCGCGATGTCGTAGTCCGGCAGGAAGACGATCCTGCGGCGCACGTCCGGCTCCTGCGCGAAGCGGACGAGCCGCTGGATCAGGCGCTTCCCCTCCTCGTCGGCCGGGTGGGACTTGCCCGCGATGACGATCTGGATCGGGTGCTGCGGGTGGGTGAGTAGCGCGCGCAGACGCTCGGGGTCGTGGAGCATCAGGGTCAGCCGCTTGTAGGTCGGCACCCGCCGCGCGAAGCCGATGGTGAGCACGTCCGGGTCCAGCAGCTCGTCGAGCCAGGCCGGCGGGAGGCCGCCCGGGTTCTGCTCGCGCCAGGAGCGGGCGGCGCGGCGGCGGGCGTCCTGCACCAGCTGCTCCCGCATCGCCCGGCGCGCGGCCCACAGCTCGGTGTCGCCGAGCGCGCCCGAGGCCCAGTCGGCCCGCGTCGTGTCGTCGGTGCCGAGCCGCTCCTCCGCGAGCCGCCGGAGGATCGGATCGGTCCAGGTGGCCGCGTGGACGCCGTTCGTCACCGAGCCGATCGGCACCTCCGCCGTCTCGAAGCCGGGCCAGAGGCTCGAGAACATCGAGCGGCTGACCTCGCCGTGCAGCGTCGAGACGCCGTTGGAGCGCTGCGCGAGCCGCAGGCCCATGTACGCCATGTTGAACGCCGTCCCGGAGTCCCCCGGCTCGGCGCCCAGCGCGAGCACGTCCTCGACCTGCACGCCCGGGAGCAGCTCCGTGGAGAAGTACTCCTCGATCATCCCGCGGTCGAAGCGGTCGATGCCCGCCGGCACCGGAGTGTGCGTGGTGAAGACCGTGCTCGCCCGCACCACCTGAAGAGCCTGGTCGAAGTCCAGACCCGCGCCGATCAGGCCGGAGATGCGCTCGAGCCCCTGGAAGCCGGCGTGCCCCTCGTTGGTGTGGAACACCTCCGGGAGGACGCCGCCCGAGACCTCGGCCCAGAGCTCGAGCGCGCGGACCCCGCCGATGCCCAGCAGCAGCTCCTGCAGCAGGCGGTGCTCGCCGCCGCCGCCGTAGAGGCGGTCGGTGACGGAGCGGAGCGAGTCCTCGTTCTCGGGGATGTCGGTGTCGAGCAGGAGGAGGGTCACCCGGCCGACCTCCGCGCGCCAGACCCGGGCGTAGAGCGCGCGTCCCTCGGGGAGCGCCATCACGATGCGGGCGGGCGAGCCGTCGGCGAGACGGACGACGCGCAGCGGCAGCCCGTCGGGATCGAGCGAGGGGTAGGACTCGAGCTGCCAGCCGTCGGCGGAGAGCTTCTGCGAGAAGTAGCCCGACCGGTAGAAGAGGCCCACGCCGGTGAGCGGCACGCCCAGGTCCGAGGAGGCCTTCAGGTGGTCGCCCGCGAGGATGCCGAGTCCGCCGGAGTACTGGGGCAGCGCCGCCGCGATGCCGAACTCCGGCGAGAAGTAGGCGATCGAGCGCGGGGCGGACTCCGGCAGCGACTGGTACCACCGCGGCTCGGTGCGGTAGCGCTCCAGCTCGTCGCGGAGGCGCCACGCCTCGTCGACGAAGCCCTGGTCCCCCGCCAGCTCGGCGAGGCGCTCGGGGCTCACTGCTCCGAGCAGAGCGGTGGGGTCCGCTCCCCCGCGCCGCCACAGCTCCGGATCGACCCGCTCGAACAAGCGCCGGGCGGGCTCGTGCCAGGCCCAGCGGAGATTGCCCGCCAGATCGCCCAGAGCCGAGAGCTCGGGCGGGAGGACGGAGCGGACGATGAAGCGGCGGATCGCCTTCACGGCACCCCTCGACTCTCTGCGGACCCCGGAGCGCCCGGTCGCGGAGCACCGGGGCGGTCGCGCTCGGTCACCCTAGCGGACCCCGACCACCGCGGATCGGCGGGACGCGGACCCGCCGCGACCCTCCGGCACGCGCTCCCCGGGTCCGTTTGCACAGGCCCGAGCGCGGGCGCAACCGTCGTGTGCGAGCCGCCGCCGGTCGCTACTGTCGTGACGTGGCTCAGATACCTTTCGGCAAGGCTCAGAACGGCAAGGACGCACGGCGAGCGGGTCGCGGACGCGCACCCCAGGAGGCGTCGGCGCCTCCCGAGACGGCCGCTCCGGCGCCCGCCGCCGCCCCCGAGGCGACTCCTGCTCCCCCCGCGGCCGACAGTGCTCCGGCCGCCCCGGTGACCGCGGACGCACCCGACGCGTCGCCGGCGCCCGCGACGACCGGGAGCGGCTACCGCGTCCGCGCCGAGCGCCTGCCGATCATCGACCCGCAGCCGCGGCTCGAGGACGACCGCTGGCCCGCGAAGGCGTTCGTCGGCGAGGTCGTCCCCTTCGCCGCCACGGCCTTCCGCGAGGGGCACGACCTCATCGGCGTCGACCTCCTGCTGAGCTCGCCGTCCGGGGCCGAGTCGGAGCACCGCATGTCGCTCCTCGCGACCGGCACCGACCGCTACGGGCGCCTCGTGGCCCTCGACGAGGAGGGCGACTGGAGCTACCGCATCCGCGCCTACGCCGACGACTGGGCGACCTGGCTCCACACGGCCGAGGTCAAGATCCCGGCCGGCCTGGACATCGACGTCACCTTCGCCATCGGCGAGGGCCTGCTGCGCAGCGGCGCCGACGACTCCTCGCGGCCCGAGGGCGAGCGCAGCCTGCTCTTCGACACCGCCGCCCGAGTCGGCGACACCACGCTGAGCGCCGAGGAGCGCCTCGCCGCGGCGACCGATCCCGCCGTCCACGGCGCGCTCGACGCCCGCCCGGTGATGAGCCTCACCAGCGTCTCGGAGCCGCGCACCGTCCACGTCGAGCGCACCCGCGCCGGCGTCGGCGCCTGGTACGAGTTCTTCCCCCGCTCCGAGGGCGCCGTGCGCCACGAGGACGGGACCGTGACCAGCGGATCCTTCCGCACCGCGATCGACCGCCTCCCCGCGGTGGCCGCAATGGGCTTCGACGTGCTCTACCTGCCGCCGATCCACCCCATCGGCCGCTCCTTCCGCAAGGGCCCGAACAACACGCTCGACGCCGGCGAGAACGACCCCGGCTCGCCGTGGGCGATCGGCTCGGCCGAGGGCGGCCACGACGCGATCCACCCGGACCTCGGCACCGAGGACGACTTCCGCGCCTTCCACGCCGCGGTCGAGGCCGCGGGCCTCGAGCTCGCCCTCGACTTCGCCCTGCAGGCCTCGCCCGACCATCCCTGGGTCACCAGCCACCCCGAGTGGTTCACGACGCTCCCCGACGGCTCGATCGCCTACGCCGAGAACCCGCCGAAGAAGTACCAGGACATCTACCCGATCAACTTCGACAACGACCCCGAGGGCATCCGTCAGGAGTCGCTGCGGGTCCTGCGGCACTGGATCGACCTGGGCGTGCGGATCTTCCGCGTCGACAACCCCCACACGAAGCCGCTCGACTTCTGGGAGTGGATCATCCACGAGGTCAACGCCGAGCACCCCGAGGTCGTCTTCCTCGCAGAGGCGTTCACCCGCCCCGCGATCATGCGCGCGCTCGGCAAGGTCGGCTTCCAGCAGTCGTACTCGTACTTCACCTGGCGCAACACCAAAGAGGAGCTCGGCGAGTTCTTCACGAGCATCTCCCACGAGACCGCCGACTACATGCGGCCGAACCTCTTCGTGAACACTCCGGACATCCTCACCGAGTACCTCCAGTACGGCGGCCGCTCGGCGTACAAGGTGCGGGCGGCCCTGGCCGCGACCGCGTCGCCGCTGTGGGGCGTCTACGCCGGCTACGAGCTGGTCGAGAACGTCGCTCGCCCCGGCGCCGAGGAGAACATCGACAACGAGAAGTACGAGTACAAGACGCGCGACTGGGCCGGCGCCGAGGAGTCGGGCCGCTCGCTGGCGCCGTACATCACGCGCCTCAACGAGATCCGGCGCTCGCACCCCGCGCTCGGGCAGCTGCGGAACCTGCACGTGCACGGCAGCGACGACGACGCGATCCTCGTCTACTCCAAGCACCTGCAGGCCGCGTTCACGGGCACCGGGACCGACGACACGATCATCGTCGTCGTCAACACCGACCCGCACTCGGCCCGCGAGACCACGGTCCACCTCGACCTGCCCGCGATCGGGCTCGACTGGAGCGCGACCTTCGAGGTCGAGGACCTGATCACCGGCGCCGTCTGGACCTGGGGCAGCGACGACTACGTGCGGCTCGACTCGTTCGTCGAGCCCGTGCACATCCTGAGCGTGAAGGCGGACGAGCGATGAGCGGAACCACCCCCGAGGGCACGAGCCCGGCCGAGGAGGCGGGCCTCGGCGCGCACGCCGAGACGGTCCCCACGACGGGCACCAGCTCGGCGACCACCTCCGGCCACGGCGCGCACGTCGCCGACGCGGCGCCCGACGCTCGACAGCACCCCGGAGCGGACGGCGAGAACGCGCGCAGCTACGCGGTCGAGACGGTCCCGGAGGCGCCTCAGCCGGTCGAGGCCGACGACGCCGTGACCGTCGAGCCCGACGCCGACGACGCGGAGTCCGCTCCGGTCGGCAGCGGGGCCGAGGGCGACCTGCCCGACGACACGGACGCCGCCGATTCCGTCGCAGCCGACAGCGCCGCGCCCTTCGAGACGACCGCCGGCCCTGCCGAGACGACCGCGGACCCCGCCGAGACGACCGCGGACCCCGCGACCGCTTCGGGCCCCGTCGACGGCACCGCTGCGATCGCGCTGCCCGACATCCCCGAGTGGGTGCTGCAGCAGCTCGCCACCGGCAGCAACGCGCTCCCCCACGACGTCCTGGGCCAGCACCTCGTCGCGGCCCCCGGCGTCTCCGACCCGGTGACGGTCGTCCGCGTGCGCCGCCCGCTCGCCGAGAAGGTCGCCGTGGTGCTCGCCACCGGCGCCCGCGTCGAGCTCAGCCACCTCAGCGACGGGATCTGGCAGGGCTTCCACGTCCTCGGTCCGCAGGCGTACACCGTCGAGGCCCGCTACGGCGGCGGCGGCGAGTGGACCGCGGAGGACCCCTACCGCTTCTCGAAGACGGTCGGCGACTTCGACCTCTACCTCATCGGCGAGGGCCGCCACGAGCGCCTCTGGGAGGCGCTCGGCGCCCGTCACCGCGAGCACGAGGGGGTCTGGGGCACGAGCTTCGCCGTCTGGGCCCCGCACGCCCAGGCCGCTCGGGTCGTCGGCGACTTCAACGACTGGAACGGCGAGGGCCACTCCCTCCGCAACCTCGGGACGACCGGGGTCTGGGAGATCTTCGTCCCGGGCGTCGAGCCCGGAGCCTCCTACAAGTTCGACCTGCTCTCGCGTGACGGCCACTGGGTCCGCAAGGCCGACCCGATGGCCCGCGCCACGGAGGTGCCGCCCGCGACGGCGTCCAAGGTCCCCGTCTCGCACCACCAGTGGGGCGACTCCGGCTGGATGGAGAAGCGAGCCTCGGTCGATCCGCACACGCAGCCGCTCAGCGTCTACGAGATGCACCTCGGCTCCTGGCGTCCGGGACTGGGCTACCGCGACCTCGCGGACCCGCTGATCGAGTACGTCACCGAGCTCGGCTTCACGCACGTGGAGTTCATGCCGCTCGCCGAGCACCCGTTCGGCGGCTCCTGGGGCTACCAGGTCACCGGCTACTACGCCGCCTCGAGCCGCTTCGGCACGGCCGACGACCTCAAGTACCTGATCGACCGTCTGCACCAGGCCGGCATCGGCGTCATCGTCGACTGGGTGCCCGGGCACTTCCCCAAGGACGACTTCGCCCTCGCCCGCTTCGACGGCGAGCCGCTCTACGAGCACCCGGACTGGCGCCGCGGCGAGCAGATGGACTGGGGCACCTACGTCTTCGACTTCGGGCACACCCAGGTGCGCAACTTCCTCGTCGCGAACGCCCTGTTCTGGCTCGAGGAGTTCCACGTCGACGCCCTGCGCGTGGACGCCGTCGCCTCGATGCTCTACCTCGACTACTCCCGCAAGGAGGGCGAGTGGCTGCCGAACCAGTACGGCGGACGCGAGCACCTCGAGGCGATCAGCTTCCTCCAGGAGGTCAACGCCACGGCCTACAAGCTGCACCCCGGCATCATGATGATCGCCGAGGAGTCGACGAGCTGGCCCGGCGTCACCCAGCCCACCAGCTCCGGCGGCCTCGGCTTCGGGCTCAAGTGGAACATGGGCTGGATGCACGACTCGCTCGACTACATGGCGAACGACCCGCTCTGGCGCCAGTACCACCTGGGCGAGATCACCTTCTCGTTCGTCTACGCCTTCAGCGAGAAGTTCGTCCTGCCGATCAGCCACGACGAGGTCGTGCACGGCAAGGGCTCGCTGATCCAGAAGATGCCGGGCGACCACTGGCAGCAGCTCGCGAACGTGCGCGCCTACCTCGCCTTCATGTGGGCCCACCCCGGTAAGCAGCTGCTCTTCATGGGCCAGGAGTTCGGCCAGTACTCCGAGTGGAGCGAGGAGCGGGGCCTGGACTGGTGGATCCTCGATCAGCCGAGCCACCGCGGTCTCTGGAGCCTCGTCGGTCAGCTGAACCGCGTGTACCGCGACTCGCCGTCGCTCTGGGAGCTCGACCACGAGCAGTCGGGCTTCGAGTGGATCGACGGCGGCGCGGCGGCGGCCAACGTCGTCTCGTTCCTGCGCAAGGACAGCGAGGGTCGCCCGATCGCCGTCATCGCCAACTTCTCGGGCTCGCCCGTGCACGGCTACCGCGTGAGCCTGCCCACGGCCGGCCGCTGGGAGGAGCTCGTCAACACGGACGCCGAGATCTACGGCGGCAGCGGAGTCGGGAACTTCGGAGCGGTCGAGGCTCGCGAGGAGCCGTGGGCCGGCCGCCCGGCTTCCGCCGAGCTGGTCCTGCCCCCGCTGGCCGTGCTCTACCTGCGACCCGCCGACTGATCGGTCCCCGCACGGAAGAGGCCGCCCGCCGCGACGATCGTCGCGAGCGGGCGGCCTCTCGGCGTTCCGGCCGGCGTCAGTAGAGCAGGCCGGTGAGCCGGGCCCGAGCCTTGTTGACGCGCGGGTCGGTCTGACCGACGATCTCGAAGAGCTCCAGGAGGCGCGCGCGGACGGCGGCCTTCCCGTCGGCGTCGAGGCGCGGGAACATCGAGAGCAGCCGGTCGAAGGCGTCCTCGACGTGGCCACCCGAGACGTCGAGGTCGGCGACGGCGAGCTGCGCGTCGAGGTTCGACGGCTCCGCCGCGGCGGTCGAGCGGATGTCGTCGAGCGTGCGGCCCTGGAGGCGGGCCAGCAGCCGCACCTGAGCGAGACCGGCGACCGCGAGGTCGTCGCGCGGGTTCTGCGCGATGGCGGTCTCGTACTCGGTGATCGCCGCGGCGTAGTCGCCCCGGTCGATCGCGTCGTAGGCCTCCTGGTGGTGCGGCGGCAGCGGCTCCGTCTCGGGCTCCGCGCCCTCGGCGGGAGCGGCTCCCTCCACCGGCACCGTGCCCGTCACACCGTTCTGAGCGGCGAGCTGGAGGACCTGCTCGAGCAGGTCGCGCAGCTGCTCCTCGGCGACGAGGCCGCTGAACAGGGGCACCGGGCGGCCGCCGATGATCGCGGCGACCGTCGGCACGGACTGCACCTGGAACGCCTGCGCCAGCTGCGGGCTCGACTCCACGTCGACCCCGACGAGCACGAACGCGCCGGCGTACGAGACGACGACCTTCTCGAGCAGCGCGGTCATGCTCTGGCTCTGGTCCGACCAGGAGCCGCGCAGGTCGACGATCACCGGCACGCGCGACGAGAGCTGGACCACCTGGTCGAACTCGGCGTCGCCGGCGGTCAGCAGCAGCGGATTCGCGCCGGGCGCGCCTCCGGGAGCGGCGGGCGCGGCCGGGGCGCCGGCGGAGGCGGCGGGCGGGGTGCGGCGGTTCACCAGCGACGAGAGGTCGACGGCGCCGCGGAGGTTTCCGGGCAGGGGCGGGACGGTGCTCACGGCAGCTGCACCACCGAGACGAGTCCCTGGCTCCATCCGAGCATCACGATCTTCTCCTCCGATCCGACGGGCGGTACGTAGAACAGCAGTTGGTATCCGTAGGTGGTCTCGATGCCGGTCGTCGACTTGTCCGTGCCCAGCAGGGTCTGCGAGGCGCCGGAGGTCGAGACGGTCGAGCCCTCGGCAGTGGGGCGGACGGTCGACGTCTCGGCGATGCTCGCCGCGACGAGGGCCCCCGAGTCGTTCGTCGCGAGCGCGATCGTCGGCGACGTGCCGGCGGCGTTCGAGAACTCGATCGAGGCGGTGTCCGGCAGCGCCTCGCGGTCGGCGTTCTTCTTGTCGACGCCGACCTGCCCCCGGAGGGTGTCGCCGTCGGCCGCGAAGAGCTCGGCGTACTGGCTCGAGTCGCCGTTGGCGAGCACGTCCGCGTACGCGGAGCCGACGGTCTGCGGGGCGAGCTTCATCAGGCGCGAGTCGGGCGCCACGATCGACGTGCCGACGGTGACGGGCGCGACGTCGGGGATGCGCGCGTTGGCCTCGAGCGAGATGGCGTAGTCGACCTTGTAGTCGACGCGCGGGCTCGCCTGGCTCATCATCAGCGCGATCGGGGCCTGGGTGGAGTCCGTCGAGTTCTGCACGACGGCGGTCACCAGGCGCGGCCACGACTCCGTGTCCTGCGGGAGCACCAGGCTCACCGGGGAGGCCGGGATCGTCTGCGGCGGGTCGATCGTCCCGCCCTTGGCGACGACGTCGTAGTTGGTGGTGCGCTCGGTGAGCGCCTCGCCCTGGAAGCGCTCGGCGAGGATCCCGGCGTCCCGGGCGGCGTCGGCGCGCGACGCGACATCGGCGACCTCGGCGACGACGGCCTCCGCCTGCTGCGTGGTGACCACGGGGGTCGGCTCGGCCGAGACCGGCTCTGCCCCCGCGGTCGCCGTGGCGGACGCGGTCGGCGCCTCGCTCGCGCCCGCGGCGAGATCCGGCCAGTAGTCGGAGCTGCAGCCGGAGAGGAGGACCGTCGTCCCGAGGACGACGGGCAGCACCAGGGCGGCCCGGCGGCGCGAGGGCGCCGGCGACGCCGTGGAGGCCTGGATCCCGGCACGCGGCCGGGGGCGGCGGGTTCCGCGGGGGATCCGACCCTGCGGTCCCTTCCGGCGCGGGCCGTGCTGGCGGCGCAGGTGGACGAAGGCCCAGATGTAGAGGACGAGGCCGAGGAGGAGGAACACGGCTCCTCCGAGCAGCAGCGGGCCGGCGAGGGGCGTCGCGGTGTCCACGGGCCAGCTGACGCGCACGGAGTCGGCTGCCGGCGCGGTGCCGTCGCTCGCGATGAGGATGGAGACGTCCTCCGGCACGTCGAGCGCCAGGGTCACGCTGCCGCTCCCCTCGAACTCCTCGAGCCAGAGGTCGGAGCCGCGCGGATCGACGACCGCCGCGTCGGCGGTCTCGACGTCGGAGGAGAGCTGGACGCGCTCGCCCGTCTCCTCCGCGGAGGTGAGGGTGTCGTCGGCGCGCTCGTAGCCGATGGCGTCGTAGCTCGAGCCGCCCACCCAGCCCAGCACGTCGGAGGTCCGGGCGTAGGCGACGACGAGGTCGCCGCTGCCCTCGACCGTGATCGTCTGGCGTCCCGGGTTGGCGCCCAGGGTGCTGCCGTCGATCACCGCGTAGGGAGCGGAGGAGTCGAGCGCGGTCTCGGCGGTGAGGGACTCCGGAGGAGCCCAGACCGTCCGCTGACCGATGCCGAGCACGATCATCGCGGCAGCGATGACGGTGGCGATGATGGCGAAGACGAACCGCACGAAAGAACTCCTCCTGCGTTGCCGGATCGGGGTGACGGCCGGGGCCGGCTCGGGGTACGCAGCCGGACCGGGGCGCGACGGCAACAGACAAAGACAGTCCACGATAGCCGATGCCCTCCCTTTGATGCCCGGGAGAAGCCGAGAGTGCGGCCCGAGCGGCGCGCGGTGCGGGTGTCGCCCCGGCCGCGGCCTCCCTGCTGAATACACTTTCCCAGTGCCGCGAGCCCCACCGCGGTCCTGCTCTGAAGGAGACGACGTGGCGAACGACGAGGCCGAATTCACCCAGGTGTTCCGTGGCTACGACCGGGACGAGGTCGACAAGGCCGTCCAGGGCCTGCGCCGCGAGCTCATCCACTCGAACACCCAGGCGGCCGAGAGCGGCCGCGAGGTGAAGCGCCTGTCCTCCCGGATCGAGGGCCTCGAGAAGGAGCTGCAGCAGGTCGGCACTCCCACCTACGCCGGCCTGGGCGCCAAGCTCGAGCACACCCTGCGCGTGGCCGAGGAGCAGTCCGAGCGGATCATCGCCCAGGCCGAGAACGACGCCTCCGCCCTCCGCCGATCCACCCGCGACGACGGCGACCGCATCCTCCAGGAGGCGCGCGACGAGGCCGAGCGCCTGGTGACCGAGGCGCGCCGCCGTGCGGACCGGACCCGCGACGAGTCCGAGGCGCAGGCCGCGGCGACGCTCGGCAAGGCCGCCGACGACCGCGACGTGATGACCCAGGACGCCGTCCGCGAGGCCGCTGCGATCCGCGGCACCGTGGCGACCGAGGCCGCCGAGACCCGCGCCACCGCGAAGCGCGAGGCCGCCGCGATCCGCTCCGAGGCCGAGCGCGAGGCTGCGGAGATGCGCGCCGTCGCCGCCCGCGAGATCGAGGTCGCCCGCGCCGAGGCCGCTCGCCTCGCCCAGGCCAACGAGCTCCTGCGGGCCGAGGTCGCCTCCGAGGTGGACCGGCTCCGGGCGGCCGTCGAGGCCGAGGTCGCCCAGGCTCGCGCGGCGGTCGAGGCCGAGGTGCTCTCGACCCGCGCCGCGCTCGACGCCGAGGTCGCCGCCGCCCGCGCCGAGGGCGCCCGCGAGATCTCCGACCAGCGCACCCGGCTCACCCAGGAGCGCGCCGAGGCCGTCGCCGTGCTCGACGCCGAGCTGGCGGGCCTGCGTGCCGCGTCCGCCGACGAGGCCGCTGCGCTCTCGCGCGAGGTCGAGCAGGCCCGGATCGACCTGGTGGTCGAGCTCGCCGCGCGCCGCGAGGAGGCCGACCGCGACGACCTGCTCCGCCACCAGGAGGCCGTCGCGCAGACCCAGCGCTACCTCGACGAGTCGAACCTGCAGCTCGCCGACGCCATCCGACGCGCGAACGACAAGCGCCTCGAGGCGGACGCCCTCCGCAGCGACGCCCTCGACGACACGACGCGACTGCGCCGGAAGGCCCAGGACGACTCCGACGCCCTGCTCGACGACGCGCGCGACCAGGCGCAGAAGCTCGTCGCGGACGCGGAGCGCCGCAGCCGCGAGCTGATGGACACCGCCGAGCGGCGCCTCGACGAGATCCGCACCGAGCGCGACGCGATCGCCGGCTACGTGTCCGGACTGCGCGGGCTCATCGGCCACATCGACGGACTCGCGGACGACAGCGACGGCGACGGCTCCGACGGCAGCGGCTCTGACGGCGACGGCTCCGACGGCGGCTCGTCCGGCCGCTAGGCGGCCGCCGCGCGGGTCGGCTCAGCCGAGCTCGCCCGCCCACTCCGTCGGCAGCGGGGACGAGGCGGGCGCGACCACGCGCACGATCTCGTCGAGGACGCGCCGGGTCTGCGCCTCGCCGACCCAGAGGTGCTTCCCGCCCTCCACCGCGACGAGGTCCAGCTGCGGCACGCTCGCGAAGCGCTCGGCGGCCGCCTCCGGCCGCAGGTAGTCGTCGAACTCCGGGACGAGCGCCACGAGCGGGCGGCCGTCCTCGCCCCAGGCGGCGACCTCCTCCGCGCTCGTGCGGTGCAGCGGCGGCGAGAGCAGGATCGCTCCCTCGACGGGGTGCTCCCTCCCCCACTTCAGCGCGAGCTCGGTGCCGAAGGACCAGCCGACCAGCCAGGGGTGCGGCAGTCCGCGGTCCGCGACGAGGGCCAGGGCTGCGGCGACGTCGGCGCGCTCCTCGATGCCGTGTCCGAACGCGCCCTCGCTCGTGCCGCGCGGCGACGCGGTGCCGCGGGTGTTGAAGCGGAGGACCGCCAGGTCGGCGAGCGCGGGCAGCCGGGCGGCGGCCTTCCGCAGGATGTGCGAGTCCATGAAGCCGCCGTGGGTGGGCAGCGGATGCAGGGTGACCAGGGTCGCGACCGGCTCGTGCTCCAGGGGCAGCGCGAGCTCCCCCACCAGGGTCAGGCCGTCGGAGGTGTGCAGCTCGACGTCCTCGCGGCGGGCGGGGAGGACGACGCCTCCGCGGATCTCGTGGGTCATCGTGCTCCTCGGATTCTCCAGCAGTGCGTGTGCCAGTGGCGGCGGCCGGCCAGGTCGGCCGCGTCGCCGAGCGCGCCGTCGGCCCGCCAGGTGACCAGGTGCGGCTGGCCGATGTCGATGGTGAGCCCGCAGCCCGGGCAGAGGTAGTTCTTCACGGCCCGCGCTGCGGAGACGGGCTGGACGTTCCACTCCCGGCCGGCGTGCGACTCGGTGCGCCGGAAGCCGGCGAGCATCTGCGAGAGATCGCGCTGCTCGTCGTCGTCGTCACGGCGGCCGCCCCGGGGTCTGTTGCTGCGCGGCATCTCCCCAGTCTAGGAGGCCGCCGCCGGGCCCCTCCCGTCAGTGGGAGCTGTCGTCCATCTCGAGCCGGGTCTCCTCGGCGTCGAGCATCAGCTGCGCCCGCCGCAGCGTCCGCGAGGAGTAGACCCCGCGCCCCCGGGCGTCCAGCAGTGCCTCCCGCTCGGCGAGCAGGACCGCTCGGCGCAGCCGCAGGTACTGCGCGTGCGGGCCGAGGGGCGCATCCTCCGCGCGGCCGACCTGTTCCCACGCCACCTGCGAGCGGGTCAGAGTGTCGCGGCGCACGCGCTCGAGGACGCGCTCGCCCGCCTCGCCGTCGGGCAGCTCCGCCACCGCCTCGGGGAGGGCCTGGATGCCCGTGGCCGCGACCTCGTCGAGCAGCGTCGCGAGCTCGCGGCGGTCGGCCTCTCCGTCGGTGCCCTGGATGCCGGTGAGCCGGATCAGCGCGGGGAGCGTCGCACCCTGCAGGAGCAGCGTCACGACGGCGACGGTGAAGGCGATCAGGATCAGCTGGGAGCGGTAGGGAGTCTCGTCCGGCAGCGACTGGGCCGCGGCGAGCGTGACCACGCCGCGCATCCCGGACCAGGACAGGACGACTCCGCCGCGCCAGCCGAACGCCTCGCTCGCGGTCGCGGCCAGGTCGGTCTCGCGCCGGAGGTAGAGCCGCTCCGCTCTCACCTGCCGCCGCCGGAAGCGCTCATCGCTGGTGGCGCTGTTGCGCAGTCGCATGAGGCCCACCGCCAGCCGCCGGTTGATCCGCTCCGCCCGCCGACCGGAGCTGCGCAGCCACAGGAGCAGCGGCCACACGAAGAGGGCCCGCAGCACGATCAGGATGACCACGGTGGCCAGACCCAGCAGCACCGCGGTGCCCACTCCGAACTCGCCCGGGTCCACGACCCCGGAGACGATCGCCTTGATCTCGGCGCCCATGAGCAGGAAGACGCCGTTCTCGAGCAGGAACTGCGCCGTCCGCCAGTTCACCCGCTCGCTGATCCGCGACTGCGGCGAGAGGAAGCGCGCGCTGTTGTGCCCCGTGTAGATCCCGGTGACCACGACGGCGAGCACCCCGGACGCGCCCAGCTCCTCGGCCGGGATGTAGGCCAGGAACGGCACGGCGAAGGACACGGCGGTGTCGAGCACCGGGTCCCGCAGCTTCGAGCGCACGAAGACGGTGAGCACGCCCATCACCAGTCCGAGGACGATCGCCATCAGGACGGAGTAGACGAAGAGGACCCCCACCTCGCCCACGTCGATCGCGTCGGTCGTGACGGAGGCGCCGACCACGGCCGCCGCAGCCGTCGCGGCGCGCAGCAGCACCAGCGCCGACGCGTCGTTCACGAGGCTCTCGCCCTCGAGCACCGTCACCAGGCGGGGCGGGAGTCCGAGCTTCTTGCCGATCGAGGTCGCGGCCACCGCGTCGGTCGGGCTCACGACGGCGCCCAGAGCGATCGCTGCGGGCAGGCTCAGATCGGGGAACACGAGGTAGAGGAAGCCGCCCACCACGAGGGCGGTCACGACGACCAGCAGCACCGAGAGCCCGAAGATCGAGCGCAGGTTCCGCCGGAAGTCGGTGAGGGGCACCTGGATCGCGGCCGAGTACAGCAGCGGCGGCAGCACGCCCGCGAGGATCAGCTCAGGCTCGACCTCGATGTCCGGGACCCCGGGGAGGTAGGACGCGCCGATCCCGATGACGACCAGGAGCAGCGGTGCGGCGATTCCAAGGCGGCTCGAGAACCGCGCGACGGTGACGACCGTGATGATCCCGACGACCCCGAGCAGCGCGTAATCCACGGCACCAGGGTAGCGAGAGCCTCAGCCCGTCGGACGCTGTGCCGAGCGGAGGAGAACGATCAGTACCAGCCGACCGACTCGGAGTGGGCCCAGGCGCCGCAGGGCGAGCCGTAGCGGCCGGAGATGTAGCCGAGGCCCCAGGTGATCTGGGTGCTCGCGTTGGTCGCCCAGTCGGAGCCGGCCGACGCCATCTTGCTGCCGGGGAGTGCCTGCGGGATGCCGTAGGCACCGCTGGACTTGTTCTCGGCGTAGACGTTCCAGCCGGACTCGCGGTTCCAGAGGAGGACGAGGCAGTCGTACTCGCTGTCGGCCCAGCCGCGCTGCACGATCATGTCGTACGCGATCGCCTTCGCGGATCCGGGATCCGGAGCGGCGGCGCGCTGGACGGGAGCGGCGGTCTCGGCCTCGGCGGAGCCCGACTCCTCCTCGTCGACGGTCGCGGAAGCGGTCTGAGTCTCGGTCGGAGTGGGCGTCGGGGTCGGAGTGGGCGTCGGCTTCGCCTCGGCGCCGAACGAGTCGCGCTGGACGGTCCGCTCGACGGCGTCCGCGACGACGAGCCGCTGCGCGGAGTCGCCGTTGAAGCGCGCCGGGGCCTGGTAGTAGGGGGAGGCGACCGCGCCACTGGACGGATCGACGACGTTCACCATGGCGAACGCGATCGACGCCGTGAAGGCCAGCACCGTCACCGGGACCCGAGCCCAGGAGCGCCGCACCGGGGTCTGGTGCGGGACCGCCGGGCGACCGCTGGTGCGGTTCGCGGGCGTGTGGGCGACGGAGGTCTGAGGATGCTGAGCCACGATTACGAAAGCATAACGGACGATGACCTGATCGGCCAGCAGATCCGGCTCCGGTCAGCGGACCGCCAGCATCACATCGACGACCGTGTCGAGCAGCAGGTCGACCTGCGCCTCGGCGTACCCGCCGCGCTGCGGGGCGAAGGAGACGGTCCGCACGTCGTCCACGGTCAGCACCGATCCGTCGCGGAAGTACCCGGAGATCCGGTCGGCGAAGGCGTCGACCTGGCGGATGTTGTAGCCCGTCGTGAGAGCGCCGGCCCGGGTGAACCGCTCGCGGGGAGCGCGGGCCAGCCGGTTCACGATCTCCTGGGCGGTCGACCGCGCGTCCGCGAGCCACGCCTCCTCGCCCCGGGCCGCGATCGCGTACTGGCGCTCCCGCAGGGCGAAGGCGTCCTCGAGGCGCTCGAGCGCCGCATCGACGTGGGGCGCGGAGTAGCCGCCCTTGCGCAGGGTGAACGCGGTGTGGCGCAGGTCGGCGGCGCGGAGGTCCGCCGGTCCCCCGGAGAGCTGCGAGTAGGCCTCGCGCGCCGACGCGAGGAAGGAGTCGACCTCGGCCGTGTCGTAGCCGGGACGGGACTCGCGGGCTCGGGGGAAGGGAGCGGTCATCCCGACATCATGCCAAGCCGCGCGCCGGGAGCGGAATCGGCACGCCCCGGTGAGGCGTGCGCTCAGTGGGCGAAGAGGAAGTACAGCACGTAGGCTGCTGCGGCCGACGGCAGGATCGAGTCCAGCCGGTCGAGGACTCCTCCGTGGCCGGGCAGCCACGAGCTCATGTCCTTGATGCCGATGTCGCGCTTGATCAGCGACTCGGCGAGGTCGCCGAGCGTCGCGGTGAGCAGCACCACCGCCCCGAACACCGCGCCGACCCACCAGGGCTGGCCGAGCATCAGCAGGGCGAGCAGGACGCCGACGCCGATTCCCGCGACGGCAGCACCGGCGAACCCCTCCCAGGTCTTCTTCGGGCTGATCCGCGGTGCCATCGGGTGCTTGCCCCAGGTGAGTCCGCTCACGTAGGCGCCGGTGTCGACGACGATCACGAGCACCAGGAACGCGAACGCCCAGAGCTGGCCGCCGGGCTCGGCGACGAGACGGATCGCGAAGGCGCCGAGGAAGGTCGTGTAGCCCTGGACGAACGCGCCGAGGCCGATGTCGAGGGCGAGGTCCCTCCGGCTGGAGGCGGTGCGCCGGAAGAGCTGCTCCCCCAGCCGCCAGAGGCCGACGAGGACGGATCCGCCGAGGACCGTGGCCCACGCGGCGCCGAGGCCGCCGTAGTAGGCGGCCGGCACGGCGACGACCGCCACGATCCCGGTCGGGATGCGCGGGATGTCCCGACCGGCGTGGCGCAGAGCGTTCGAGAGCTCCAGCGCCGCGAGCAGCACCACCACCCCCGCGAGCACCATGAAGAGCTCCTTGACCAGGAGGAGGCTGACGACCATCGCGCCGCCGCCGAGGAGTCCGATCGCGGTCGCCGACACGAGGTTCCGGCCGGAGCGCGCGGTCAGGCGGTCGTTCGTCGCCTCGAGCTGGGCGCGGGTCGCCTCGAGCTGGCGCTCGACGTCGGCCCGGCCCTGCTGGGCGCGCGCACGCAGCGCGTCGCGGGTGACCATCCGGGATCCCCGGGCACCCGGGACGTGCGGAGACGGTCTCTTCTCGCCGCCCTCGGGTCCTTCGGGGATCTCGGGCACCGCTACACCTCGAGCAGTTCGGATTCCTTGCGCTTGAGCGCCTCGTCGATCGCGTCGACGTGCTGCTTCGTGAGCGCCTCGAGCTCCTTCTCGCCGCGGGAGAGCTCGTCGTCGCCGATGTCGCCCTTCAGCGCGTCGAGGTCGTCCTTGCCCTTGCGGCGGATGTTGCGCACCGCGATCTTGGCGTCCTCGGCCTTGGTGCGGACGATCTTGACGAACTCCTTGCGGCGCTCGGCGGTGAGCTCCGGCAGGGTCACCCGGATGATCGTGCCGTCGTTGGTCGGGTTCGCGCCGAGGCTCGGCATGTCCCGGATGGCCTGCTCGATGTCGCGGAGCGAGCCCTTGTCGTAGGGCGTCAGGACGAGCGTGCGGGCCTCCTGGTTCTGCATCGAGGCGAGCTGCGACAGCGGCGTCGGGGTGCCGTAGTAGCTCACCAGCACCTTCTGGAACATGCCGGGGTTCGCGCGTCCGGTGCGGACCGTGGAGAAGTCCTCCTTGGCGACCTCGACGGCCTTGCCCATCTTGGTCTTCGCGTCGGCCAGTACATCCGAGATCACAGGGAGCTCCTTAAGAGAGGGAAGTGGTCAGTCTAGTTCGAGACGAGCGTGCCGAGCTCGGCGCCGCGGATGGCCTTCGCGACGTTGCCCGAGGGCTCCATGCCGAAGACCTGCATCGGCATGCCGTTGTCCATGCAGAGGCTGAACGCGGTGGAGTCGACCACCTTGAGGCCCCGCTGGAGCGCCTCCTGGTAGGTCAGCGCGTCGAGCTTCTTCGCGTCGGGGTTCGTCCGCGGGTCGGCGTCGTACACGCCGTCCACGCCGTTCTTGGCGACGAGGACCACGTCGGCGTGCGTCTCGAGCGCGCGCTGCGCGGCGACCGTGTCGGTCGAGAAGTACGGGAGTCCGGCGCCGGCGCCGAAGATGACGACGCGGCCCTTCTCCATGTGCCGGATCGCCCGGCGGGGGATGTAGGGCTCCGCGACCTGCGTCATCGCGATCGCTGACTGCACGCGCGTCTCGGCGCCCGCCTGCTCGAGGAAGTCCTGGAGGGCGAGGGCGTTCATCACCGTGCCCAGCATGCCCATGTAGTCGGCCCGGCCGCGGTCCATGCCGCGCTGCGAGAGCTCGGCTCCGCGGAAGAAGTTGCCGCCGCCGACGACCACCGAGATCTCCACCTCGGTCGCGGCATCGGCGATCTCGCGCGCCAGGGCGCTGATCACGTCAGGGTTCACGCCGAGCGTGCCGGCTCCGAACGCCTCCCCCGACAGCTTCAGAAGCACCCTGCGGCGCTTGCCCGTCGTCATCGCATCCGTCTCCGTCATGGACGTTTCCTCCCGTAGACCCGTACAAACCTATCCCGCGCGGAGCGGGCCCCGCGACCACGCCCGGGACCGCCCCGGGCAGAGCGAAGGGAGCCCGGGTCGACTGAACGACCCGGACTCCCTCCTGCAGTGCTGTTAGGCGCCGACCTTGAAACGGGCGAAGCCCGACACGGTCAGGCCCGCGTCGCTAAGGACCTTTCTGACGGACAGCTTGTTGTCCTTCGCGTAGTCCTGGTCGAGCAGGGCGACCTGCTTGAAGTACGCGTTCACGCGTCCCTCGATGATCTTCGGCAGGGCGGCCTCGGGCTTGCCCTCGCCGCGCGAGATCTCCTCGACGATGCGGCGCTCGTTGTCGACCTCGGACTGCGGCACGTCCTCGCGCGAGAGGTAGGACGGGTTCGCGAACGAGATGTGCTGGGCGACGGAGCGCGCGGTCTCGGCGTCCTCACCCGCGTAGCCGACGACCACGCCGACCTGCGGGGGCAGGTCCTTGTTCGTCTTGTGGAGGTAGATCGCGAAGTGCTCGCCCGAGACGGAGGCCACGCGGCGCAGCTCCACCTTCTCGCCGAGGATCGCGGCCTCGTCGTTGATGAGGTCGGCGACGGTCTTGCCGTCGGCGGGGGCCGCGAGGGCCTCCTCGACCGTGGTGGAGCCGGCGGCGACCACCGCGGCGAGCACGGCGTCGGCGAGGGCGATGAACTTCGTGCCCTTGGCGACGAAGTCGGTCTCGCAGGCGAGCTCGATCATCGTGGCGACGCCGTCCTTCTCGGCGGCGGCGACGAGGCCCTCGCTCGTCGAGCGGTCGGCGCGCTTCGCGTTGCCCTTGGCGCCCTTGAGGCGGAGGATCTCGACCGCCTTGTCCAGGTCGCCGTCGGCCTCGACCAGCGCGTTCTTCGTGTCGACCATGCCGGTACCGAGCTGCTCGCGCAGCGTCTTGACGTCAGCGAGGCTGAAATTTGCCATGTTCTCGGAACTCCTCTTGGTTCGGAAACCCTGTGGCGCCGTCACTCGCGGCGGGCTCACGGGAGGAGCCCAGCACGCCGAGGTGACGGCGGTTCTTACTCGTGGTGAACGTGCACCGACCGAGCGGGGGCCGGACGACCGCGGGTGCGGCGTCCGACCCCCGTCACGGAACGGGGTGTCAGGCGGTGGCGGTCTCGTCGGTCGAGGTCGCGGCGGCGTCGGCCTCGGGGGCCTCCTCCGCGGCGGGGGTCTCGGCCTCGACGACGGCCTCGTCGGCGGTCTCGGCCTCGGCGTCGGCGACCTTCTCGGTCTCCGCGCCGGCCTGCTCGTTCGGCTCCTGCACGTCGGCGGCGGGCGCACCGGTGGAGAGCAGCTCCTGCTCCCACTCGGCCAGCGGCTCGACGGCGGAGACGTTGCCCTCGGCCTCGGGCTTCTGGTGGCGCTGGATGAGGCCCTCGGCCGCGGCGTCGGCGACGATGCGGGTGAGCAGGCTCACCGAGCGGATCGCGTCGTCGTTGCCCGGGATCGGGTACTGGACCTCGTCCGGGTCGCAGTTCGTGTCGAGGATGCCGATGACCGGGATGCCCAGCTTCTTGGCCTCGTCGATCGCGAGGTGCTCCTTCTTGGTGTCGACGACCCAGAGGGCCGACGGCGTCTTCGAGAGGTTGCGGATGCCGCCGAGCGACTTGTGCAGCTTGTCGAGCTCGCGCTTCTTGATGAGGAGCTCCTTCTTGGTGAAGCCGCTCTTCGACGTGTCGTCGAAGTCGAGCTCCTCCAGCTCCTTCATGCGGGCGAGGCGCTTCGAGACCGTCTGGAAGTTGGTCAGGAGGCCGCCGAGCCAGCGCTGGTTCACGTAGGGCTGGCCGACGCGGGTCGCCTGCTCCGAGATCGCGTTCTGCGCCTGCTTCTTGGTGCCGACGAAGAGGATGGTGCCGCCGTGGGCGACCGTCTCCTTGACGAAGTCGTAGGTCTTGTCGATGTAGGCCAGCGACTGCTGGAGGTCGATGATGTAGCTGCCCGAGCGCTCGGTCAGGATGAAGCGCTTCATCTTCGGGTTCCAGCGACGGGTCTGGTGCCCGAAGTGGACGCCGCTGTCGAGCAGCTGGCGCATGGTGACGACTGCCATGAGTCGTTCTCCTTGTCTCGGGGCCCGGGCGCACGACGGCGCCGAACTCCCGTTCGGTTGTCTGCGACGGCCGGTCGGCACGTCGCCCTGGCGCCCGGCGCACTCCCGCCCCGGCCGCGTGAGCGGAGAGGGACCGTGGGGAGCGGAGGCCGAATGGGCGCGCGTAGTCACCCCGACGAGCGAGGTGCTCCGTGGAGTCTAGCACCAGGACGGCCGCCTCCCCCGCTGCTGCGGGAGGGCGGCCGTCGGGGCGCGGGAGGCCGGTGCTACTTGCGCGCCGACTTCATCACGGTGCGGATGTGCAGGGTGTCCATCTCCTCCAGCGAGCGGCCCTTGGTCTCGGGCACGAACATGAAGACGAAGACGAACGAGATCGCCGCGAAGGCGGCGTAGAGGCCGTAGGCCAGGGTGAGCGACACGTCCTGCGAGAGGATCGGGAAGGTCACCGTGATGGCGAAGTTCGCGATCCACTGGGCCGAGGCCGCCAGGCCGAGGGCGGCCGCCCGGATCCGGTTCGGGAAGATCTCGCCGAGGAGGACCCACACCAGCGGGCCCCAGGTCGCACCGAAGAAGACGACGAACGCGTTCGCCGAGACGAGGGCGACCGGCCCCCACGCGCCGGGCAGCGAGACGTCCTCTCCGCTGATCGTCGACTGGCTGAAGGCGATGGCCATCAGCGCGAGCGAGACGGCCATGCCGGCCGAGCCGACCAGCAGCAGCGGCTTCCGGCCGACCTTGTCGACCAGGAAGATCGCCACGAAGGTGACGACGACGTTCACGACCGAGGTGAAGACCGAGATCGCGAAGGAGTTGGACTCGTCGAATCCGACCGCGCTCCAGAGCGAGGTGGAGTAGTAGAAGATCACGTTGATGCCCACGAACTGCTGGAACACCGACAGCAGGATGCCGACCCAGACCACGGGGAGCAGGCCGAGGGCGGGACCGCGGAGGCTGGAGCGCTTCGCGTTCTCGGAGTCCTCGTCGATCTTCTTCTGGATGTCCGCGAGCGCCTCGTCGACCTCGTCGCGCGGCGTGACCGTCGCGAGCACCGCGCGGGCGTCCTCGGAGCGGCCGCGGGTCGCGAGGTAGCGGGGCGACTCCGGCAGGGTCAGGGCCAGGAGGCCGTAGATGACGGCCGGCACAGCGCAGGCGATGAACATCCAGCGCCAGGCGGCGACGCCGAACCAGAAGGGCTCGGAGGCGCCGTCCGCGCCGTTCGCGATGAGGGTGTCCGAGAGCAGGGCGGCGAAGATGCCGAGCGTGATCGCCAGCTGCTGCAGCGACGCGAGGGCTCCGCGGATGGCCTTGGGCGCGATCTCCGAGATGTAGGTCGGAGCGATCACGGAGGCGATGCCGATGCCGAGGCCGCCGACCACGCGCCAGAGCACGAGGTCCCAGACCGCGAACGCCGCGCCGGCGCCGATGGAGGAGATGAAGAAGAGCCCGGCGCCGAGCAGCATGACCTTGATGCGGCCCCAGCGGTCGGCGAGGCGGCCCGCGAGGTACGCGCCGAGTGCGCAGCCGAGCAGCGCGGAGGCGACGGCGAAGCCGATCAGCGCGGCCGAGAGCTGGAACTCGCCCTGCACCGCCTCCACGGCACCGTTCACCACCGACGAGTCGAAGCCGAAGAGGAAGCCGCCGACCGCCGCCGCGATCGCAAGGCCGATCACCTTCCTCTTCAGCTTCGCCGCCGAGGGGTTCGGGATGTCCGCTCTCCCGCTGGTCGTGTCAGATCGTCCGCTGGTCATGGTCGTCTCCGATTCTCGCCGCCGGTGGGGGCGGGGTGCCGCTCCCGAGCCGGATCACCGGCACGTTACTCCTCGCCGCGGCACCGCCGGGACGGGTTGCGCTCTCCCCCGGCCGATGTCCTCCCTCCACAGCCGGGCCCGTCGCGCTCTCCTCCCCTGATCCGCTCGGCCGACCACCGGTCCCGGACCGGCTCCAGGAGGGTGGCCGCATGCTCCGATCCCGACTCCTGCGCCCGGGCGTGTTCGCCCTCGCCGCTCTGCTCGTCGGGGCGCCTCTCGGCGCCTCGCCCTCCGGCACCTCGTCCCCCGGCCGGTCCGACCCGCGGTGGACCTCCCCCGTCGCGGGCTTCTCCGTCGTGGAGCCGTGGGGCGCGCCGGCCCACCGCTACGCCCCCGGGCACCGCGGGATCGACCTCGCGGCAGCGGCCGGGCAGCCCGTGGTCGCCGTCGCGGCGGGCACCGTGTCGTTCTCGGGCAGGGTGGTCGACCGGTCCGTGGTGAGCATCGTGCACGCGGACGGTCTGGTCTCGACGGTCGAGCCGGTCGACGGATCGGTGACGGCGGGGCAGGTCCTCACCGCGGGCCAGCCCGTCGGAGCAGTGGGTGCGAGCGGCCACTGCGACGGGAGGTGCGTGCACCTCGGCGTCCGCGAGGGTGGCGACTACGTCTCGCCGATGCGGTTCTTCGGCGGGATCCCCCGGGCGGTGCTTCTGCCGATGGACGATCTCGCGCTGAACGGACCGGCGCCCACGCGGATCCGCGATTCGGCCGATACCGTGTCGGACTCCGTGGTCGACGCTCCGTCGGCGGCACGGATCCGCGGATCGAGCGGTTCGGAGTCAGGCCCGCGGGTGCGCGAGCCGGTAGGCCTCGCGGATGCGCTCGGTCGAGACGTGCGTGTAGATCTGCGTGGTGCCGAGGCTCGCGTGGCCGAGCATCTCCTGGACCGCCCGGAGGTCGGCCCCGCCGTCGAGGAGGTGCGTGGCGGCAGTGTGCCGGAGGGTGTGCGGGCCGGAGGGGCCGGAGCCCTGGCCACCGTCGAGCAGGCGCGCGACGACTCCGTAGACGGTGCGCGGGGTGAGGCGGGCGCCTCGGCGGCCGAGGAGGAGGGCGTCGGTACGCTCAGCGATCAGCGCCGGGCGGGCCTTCTCGAGGTATGCGACGAGCGCTTCCTTGGCGGGGACGCCGAACGGGACGACGCGCTGCTTCGAGCCCTTGCCGGTGACGAGGACGGTGAGCCGGGAGAGGTCGAGGTCGCTCGTGTCGATGGCGACCAGCTCCGAGACGCGGATCCCGGAGGCATAGAGCAGCTCGATGATCGCGAGGTCGCGGATCGCGACGGGATCCTCGGTCACCCCCTGCGCCGAGACGATGTCGATGACGTGCTCGGTCTGCGGCTGCGTGAGCACCCGGGGAAGGGATCGCCCGGCCTTCGGGGTGCGCAGCCGCGCCGCGACGTCGGTGGCGAGCCGTTCGGAGCGGTGGGCCCAGGACGAGAAGGAGCGCACCGCGGCCGTCCGCCGCGCGAGGGTCGCTCGTGCGACTCCGGTCCGCGACTCGTGCCAGAGCCAGTCGCGCAGCAGCTCGAGGTCGAGCTGGTGCATGCGGTCGGTGTTCTTGGTCTTGGCGAACTCGACCAGCTTCGCGAGGTCGCCGCGGTAGCCCTTCGCGGTCGCGGGTGAGAGCGAGCGCTCGTCGAGCACGTAGCGGAGGAAGTCGTCGACCGCGCCGGCGAGCGAGTCGTCAGGCATAGGGCATCCGCGACCAGAGGTCGATGCGGCCCCGCTCGTCGAGGCTCTCGAGCTTCTCGATCAGGTCGGTGCCGAAGCGGGTGGCGATCGGGGCCGTCGCAGTAGGGACCAGTGAGGACACGACGGTCTCGGGGTGGACGTGCACGAGCGAGAAGCTCTGCGCGCCGTCGATCCCACGGAGCTCCCGCTCGGGAGCACTGAGATCCATCGTGTAGCTGGTCGCACCGGCGACGAAGACGGGGACCCCGGCGAAGGTCGCGGCCGTCGGGTAGTGGAGATGCCCGCCGAGGATCGCGCGGACGTCGGTCCCCCGGACGATTTCTTCGAGCCGGTCCATGCCGCGCAGTTCGAGCACCGTCATCGCGCCGAGCGGAGTCGGCAGCGGCGGGTGGTGCAGGGCGAGGACCGTGCCGAGCGGCGCCGGGGTCGAGAGCATGTCCGCAAGGGTGTCGAGCTGGACGTCGGTGAGCGCGCCGTGGTGGAAGCCGGGGACGGCGCTGTCGAGGGCGACGAGGCGGAGCCCGCCGAGGTCGACGACCTGGTCGATCGGGGTATCGGCGTCGCCCGTCTCGTCGAAGAGGATGCTGCGGAAGGCACGGCGCTCGTCGTGGTTTCCCATCACCCAGACGATCGGGCACCCGAATCGCTCCCCGAGCGGGTCGAGCGCTGCACGGACCCGGCGGTACGCGTCCTCCTCGCCCCGATCGGCGACGTCTCCGGTGACGACGATGGCATCGAGCGCTCCCCCGCGCTCCACGAGCCGCTCCACGGCCTGCGCGAGCCGGACCACGGTGTCGACCCGCCCATAGAGCGGAGCGCCTTCCGCGAGGAAGTGCGTGTCACTGAGGTGCGCGATCACACGGTCGGCCGCCCGAAAGTGTCCGAGCTGCGGCCTCGCCGCCAGTGCTGTCTCGTCGCTCATTGCCACTCCCCTTCGCCGATGCGTCTTCAGCGTAGGGCGGACGACCGACACCACCCGCGGGGCGGACGGCGCGGGAGAGCGACCGACCCGGTCGACGTGTCGCTCCAGCGCCCGGCGCTATCTGAGGTGCGCTCTGCCTAAGCGAGTGACCGATGCCGCGGTACCGGTCGGGCGAACAATCGGTAGCGCGAGACGTCTACTCAGACCACCTGAACGAACGACCCGGCCAGCGGGCGCTCTACGCGCCCCGATCACCGCGGTGCCGTTCGCCACCCTCCGTCCTCTCCGCGCTCGACGAAGCCGTCGGCGAGGAGCGCTCCGAGCATCGCCAGAGCGTCGGCCACCGAGCACCCTGCCGCGCGCGCGATGAAGTCGGTGTCGTGTGCGCCTCTCCCCCGCAGGGCGTCCATGATCCGGGTGGCGGGCCCAGAGGGCTCGGACCCCTCCGATGTCTGCTCGCCCACTCCGAGGAGTTCGAGGACGTCGGCCGCCGACGTGACGCACGTCGCCGCGTACTCGCGGAGGAGACGGTGGCAGCCCGCGGAGGAAGCACTCGTCACCGGCCCAGGAACCGTCCCCAGCGGGCGCCCGAGTGCGGCAGCATGCCCCGCGGTGTTCAACGAACCGGAGCGGGCGCCTGCCTCAACGACGACTGTGGCCGCCGCCGATGCAGCGATGAGCCTGTTCCTCTGCAGGAAGCGCCACCGAGTAGGCGTCGTGCCGGGAGGCACCTCCGTCACGACCGCGCTACCGGGCGTCGCGATGATTCGGTGGAGCAGGTCGGAGTGCGCCGTCGGATAGAGGCGGTCAGCGCCTCCCGCAAGAAATGCGACCGTGCGGCCACCGGTGCCGAGCGCCGCCCTGTGGGCGACAGCGTCGATCCCGAAGGCGCCGCCCGAGACGACGAGAACTCCTCGGTCGGCGCTTCCCGCGGCGAGTTCGGCGGCTACGTGCTCGCCGTACCCGGTGGCCGCCCTCGCACCGACGAGCGCGAGCCGGCGGGGCGTCGCGAGGGCGGAGGCGTCGCCCCGCACCCAGAGGAGGAGCGGCGCGTGCGGACCGAGGTCGTCCAGAGACTCGGGCCAACCGTTCGAGCCCGGCACCAGCAGGTGCGCATCGAGACGGTGGGCGATCTCCAGTCGACGTCGAAGCAGCGCGCGATCCGCCCGTGGGCGCCACCGTTCGAGTCCCGCCGCGAGGGCGGCCAGCTCGAGCGGTGGCTCCTCGATCGAGGCAAGGATGTCTGCCGGGGTCGAAGTGGTAATGACGTGGGCGAGCGCCGTGGCTGCGCCGACACCGTCGATCACGGTCGCCGCGACCGCGTCACCCGGTTCGGTGAGCGAGCTCCAGGCGGCGCGAGCGAGCACCTCGACGGGATCCGCCTCGGGGCCGTCCGCGAGCAGGGGACAGACCGCACGGATCTCCGTGCGGTCGAACAGCTCCGCGGTGCGCATCATGCCGCTCCTCCCCGCAGTACCAGGGCTCGGCCAAGATGCGCCGCCGCCGGCCGGTCGACACTGTCTAGGTCGGCGAGAGTCCACCCGAGGCGGAGCACGCGGTCGTAGCCGCGCATCGTCACGAGACCTCTCTCGAGCGCGCGGTCGAGCACCCGCGACTCGCTCGCGGTCGGGCGGTACTCCGTCGAGCGGAGCCAGCTGCCCGCGACCTCGGCGTTGGTCGACCAGGGTGTCCGACGCCATCGCGCGGCGGCACGGGCGCGGGCCGCGACGACGCGTGCGCGCGCCTCCGCGGTCGAGAGGCCGGGCTCGTCACGACGAGCCGCCAGCTGAGCTGCACCGATCCGCCGGACCGTCAGCCGGATGTCGACCCGGTCGAGCAGCGGACCGCTGAGCCGGGCGAGATACCGGCGCCGCAGCGCGGGAGCGCAGGTGCACGTCTCCCCCGGGATCCCGTGCTGACCGCACGGGCACGGATTCGCGGCGAGCACCAACTGCACGCGAGCCGGGAACTCCGCGACGGCGTTCGCGCGGTGAATTCGGATCACGCCGGACTCGAGAGGCTGACGCAGCGCGTCCAGCGCCACGGCCGAGAACTCCGGAGCCTCGTCGAGGAAGAGGATGCCGCGGGTGGCGCGCGCGACGGCGCCTGGCCGGATGCGTCCGCTGCCGCCACCAACGATCGCCGCCGCGGATGCTGAGTGGTGCGGGCTCTCGAAGGGTGGCCGCCGTACGAGGTCACCGCCGGTCCGGGAGCCGGTCAGCGAGCGCATGCATGTCGCCTCGAGAGCTGCCTCGTCGTCGAGGTCGGGAAGGATCCCCGGCAGGCGCGACGCGAGCATCGTCTTGCCCGCGCCGGGCGGCCCGAGCAGGAACACGTGGTGTCCGCCCGCCGCCGCGGCGATCATCGCCTCCGCCGCCTCCTCATTGCCGATGACATCAGAGAAATCGAGCCGCGCCTCCGACTCGATCGATGCTGCGGGAGCCGCGGTCTCTTCCGGCAGAACCGGGACCTCCCACTCAGCGCCGTGCCAGACCGCGGCCGCGGCGAGCGAAGAGACCGCGATCACCTCGACTCCGTCGACGAGCTCGGCCTCGAGCCGGTCGTTGGAGGGGACCATCACCCGCCGACGTCCCTCCCGCGCCGCCGCGAGCACCGCCGGCAACACCCCCGGCACCGACCGCAACCGGCCATCCAGACCCAGCTCACCGACATGAACAACCGACGCCACCGACTCCGCATTCACTTCCCCCAGCGCCGCCAACGCTGCGAGACCGATCGCGAGATCGAACGCCGACCCGTGTTTCGGCATCGCCGCCGGAGACAGGTTCACCGTGATCTTGTACTCCGCGATCACCGAACCCGAGTTGATCGCCGCCGACCGCACCCGCTCCTTCGCCTGCGACAACGCCGCATCCGGCAACCCGATGACCATCACCCCCGGCGTCCCGTCCGCCGAATGCGCCTCCACCCCGACCACCGCACCAGTGAACCCCACGAGCCCCACGGCCGACGTCCTCCCGATGCCCATCAGGCCACCGCCCGCAGATGACGCACCTGCGTCGGCACGCCCTCCGGCGCGATGATCCCCACCGCATCGATCCGCAGATGCCGCGACCGCTCATGATGCTCATGCGCCCACGCATACGCCAACCGCCGCAACCGCGCCGCCTTCGCCCGCGTGATCGCCTCCACCGGCAACCCGAACCGCGTCGACGACCGCGTCTTCACCTCCACCACCACCAACGCCGCACCGTCACGCGCCACGATGTCCAACTCGCCCTCCCGCACCCGCCAATTGCGATCCAGGATCTCGAACCCGTGCGCCCTCAAATGCGCCGCCGCGATCTCCTCGCCACGCCGCCCCAACTCGTCCTTGTCCATACAGAACCTCCCGCTCAAAGAGTCGCGGAGCGGACGGCAAGAGGTGCGGACCGACAGTGAATCTCGGGACAGAAACATCTAATCTGCAGCTGTGGAGGAGACCTGAGGAAGCATGCTGCCATGGCACGAGACCCACCGAAGGGTGGACACCGCAAGGTCAAAGGAGGTGGATCTCGATACGCCGCCGGAGGTGGCTTCTCGATCAGCAGGCCGAGGGGGTGTTCGTAACGCGAACGTCCTAGCCGTCATCGATCGATCGCACCCACACGCGTCAATCAAATGTCCAAGCCTCGCTCTCCGCCACCGTTCGAACGGCAACGCAAGCGTAATCCGCAAGAATCGACTGATATGCGAGCATTGCGAGGACGCGAGGTAGGGTACCCCTGTGCTCCAGGATCAAAATTTGGGCGACATTCGAGGGGATCGTTGTGGAACGCCCGATGGGCGAACGGTCAGCATGGCGCAATCGAAGTCCAGCTTCGGTAGAAGCTATTGCCGCAAGCTTATCAACCCAAACCTGAATCTGCTTGCGTCCGCGAACACGATCCCACCCGGGAAACTTCGCAAAATCATCGACATTGCCCGCTCTTTCAATGGCTCTTTGAATTCGAATGTCGTCGAGCGCGCTACCCACAACCATTGGCAGCTGAACTGCGCCCAGAGCAAAGTACAGGGCTTGCGAAAGCCGTGCGCTAGTACCCTCCTCCAGGGCGATTGGCGCTCGACCCTTTCCTCCTCGACTACGCCTTGCCACTATCAGAGCTTCCGTCAGTCGAAGGAAGGCGTCATCAGAGAGTGAGACAAGCGTTTCGCCTAAGACGGGCACCAGTGCTTTCAGTGTCCGAGACGGAGCCCATGCCAGCACCAAAGCAAGCCAGAACAGGCGCTCGTCGCCTACCGACTCCTCTATCCGAGAATGCCACCAGCTGGACTTTCCCCGCCACTGCCGAGCGATGAGGGCGCGCTCAAACAGAGTTATGGAAGGATCCGCTAAATCTCTTTCAACTTGCGTGCCGAGCTTAAATAGTCCCGCATTTACAACTGCGAGACGGTAGATCGCCCACTGTTCACCTAGCGCCGTTTCCAGGCTAGCAACAAGTTCGATCCAAAGTTTTGGCTCAAGCTGGAAGTCGCGGGTTCGAAAACTGTGCTCCTTACTAGCAATGAGCTCGACGACCGAACGCACATTTACAAGTTCCGCCTCGCGAACCGGATAGCTTGGCTTATAGTTCTCTTCGCTGAGTAGGAAGACCTGAAACGGGTCGCCATCGAGCAGCCGGTTCAGGTAACCAATGTCTGATGACACCGATCCAATCGCCTTACCACCAGACTCAAGAAGCACGTGCAACGCGAGCATAGCAAGTTGTTCAGATCGAGCGAGAAGGTCCTGGTATCCGCGGAGGAGCGGCACCACGCGCTTAGACAAAGTCGCGCGATCGGGTGAGTCGTCGAGAATCAACGCCTCAACGTCCTCGTGCTGCGCCAGTGCGCCAGCCGTGGCCGCAACGTTGAACCGTCGGGTACGCTCGGCCCCCGTTGACTCTGCTACCCATTCACGAAACTCCCTCCAGAGCGTCCATCCGCCGTTTCGCGAAAGAAGGCTCACGACGGGAGCGGAGGTGTGGCTCTGCCCTAGCACGTGTCGCTCGAAGAGAAGACGAGCCAAAGTATCTCGCCCGCATTCCCGGTCCAGCTTCACGACCTCAGCTCCCGTGGCGCGCGCGCTCGCAAGAAGTTCAACCCCGATGGGGTCGAAAACTAGTTCGACCACTTGGTCCTGAATGTACTTTTTGGTCTTGAATACCCAATCAGCAAGAAGAGCAGCGCCAACTGCGCGTGCCGTGAGGCTTTTAGCCAAGTTCTTAGAAGCGACTAGCTCTCGAAGACTCTCACTCAGGGCGCCAATTTCACCACTTGTATAGAACCCCGCATAAAAGCGGGTGACGTTCGACCAGTACGGATTTATCGCCATAGCCTCGAAGCGCTGAGATCGATCACCGTGCACTTCCCGATGTCTTCGAGAACTATGCGGAGCGGTCTCGTACAGATACTTCGCCGCAAAGAATTCTCGTAACGGTTGCACTTCGAACTCGTAGAGTCCCTCGACGCGCTGAACAAGCACCCAGACCCGCTCGATTCCTTTTTCGAACAAATCGTCGAGGATTCCCTGCTCATGACGGCCCGCAGAAAGGTAGCGAGATATCAGGTGCTTCAATTCGGTTTCACTGATGCTTCCCGCCGACCTGTCAGCCTCAGCACCCGCTTGCAGAGTCCAGGCGACGTACTCGACAATCTCGGAAAGGAGGCTGCGATGTGTACGAACAATTGCGCTTTTCTCCGCCTCTCTCGTCATAAACAAGTTTACATACTCGCTATAAAGATCCGTGCGTACGTCGGGCAGAGAATGCCCAATTGACTGTATGAGGCTGAGAAGGATTGTCAACTGCATCGGGTTCTTCGTGAGCTCTTTAACGTGCCCGAGGTCGAGCTTCTGGTTTAGGATCGACTGCACCTCAATGGCGCGATCGCTGCTAAGGCCCCTAGCAACGACCCACTTCCGCGAGTACTTCTCGATTATCTCGCGAGATATGGGAGCGAGATTTACTCGAACAAAGTCTTTGCCGAACGACGCCGATCTACCGAACAACGAGGGCCTGGTGGTTACTACCACCTGTACGTCTGCGCCATTTTCATGGAGCCGATTGAGCGCCTTGTTCACAGCCGAAATTAGCTTCTCGCGGAGCTTTAGGTCCGCGACTTCGTCTAGTCCATCAAGAAAGAGCAGGACTGGCACCTGTGAGCAAACCAATACAAAGTCGTTCGCAGAAAACTCCAAGCCGCCGGATTGAATCGATATCACGGAGGCGACAAAGCGCTCGAAGCTGAGAGTTTCGTTCTCCGTCCGCGCTTGTCCGAGATAGCTGGCACCGTCGAGGTAAGACGCCAAGTCACGCAGGTCGACTTTGATCGGAAAGCGGAACGTAGACGACCGGTGAGGCTCGGAGAGAGCATCGAGAAATTGCGTTCGATTCAGGTAGCGCGCCCTGTGAACTTGGCAAACATACTGCGCCAGCGTAGATTTCCCCTGACCCGGAGCTCCTTGCAGCATGACCCGCGGCGCGCTCCTTTGCACCTCTGCATCCAAAAGTAGATCCGCGGTACTCACGACGATTGCATGCGCTGAGTCGGTTCCATCTTCCAATCCACCCGGCAGGCCCGTATAGGTGGCCATGCTCCTTAGTCTAACCTGTAAAGGTTTGTCGCGGTCACGGCCGCCACCAGACCAGATGATACTCGCTACATCAGCCGGGACGTCAACAAACAATGCGAGCAGCGAGTTGGCTAGTTCGACCTGCCTGAACTTGACATCTTCATCAATACGAAACTGCTCCGCGGCAAATGCTCTCATTGCACTTGCAATTTCATCCTGCCGAGGCCCGCTCATGATGTGTTTTATCAGAGTAAGTGTGTCGTCGCCGGTTAGGATGGATGGGTACCGAAGCTTGAGAGAGCTTGCGGCTCCATCTACCCGACGGTCGAGGTCGTCGCGCCAAAGACATTGTGCAGGTATCGTGACATGGTCGGTGAGCCACTTTTGCACCTTGTCAATTTTTCCGACTTCTGGATGAGCGCTACCGCGAGCATTTGTCAGCATCACGTACTCGTCTGCGCCCGAAGCGATAAGGCTTTGAATCTTGGGAAGCTCTTTTTCAAGAGTCTCAATCATCCAGGAGGCCGCGTCCTCCTCGTCACGGCGCTTGAACTTGACCTGGCAGACTACGGTCGGGGCGTCAGGCGCAACTTTCGGACGGACGGCGTCACGCCCTCCGTCCTTCTGAGCGACCGGGAAACACTGCAAGTTTGGATACTGAAACAGGAGCAGCGCCTGTGCGAACTCCTGAAATCGTTCCGGATCCAGCTGTTCGTACAAGTAGCCCATTGTGTCCCCGCGTCGCATGTCGAAGTTTTCCTGTAAGCATACATACAGTTGAGAGACTCATCGATGGATCCCGCGGCGAAGATGCAACACCGAACCTGCGTACACCGCGCTTTCCCCACGTGTCGAAGTCAGAGTCCGCCTTCCGGAGACGATACTTCGCTCTCCCTCGCTCCTTTACGAGACGTGTCATTCACAACCGCGGCGACGTGGCAGATACCTGCCCCGCCGCTTCGCAACGCCGCCCGAACTCGTCCCTGTTCATGCAGAGCCTTCCGCACGAAGAGTCGCGGAGGGGACGGGCGGATGGGAGGCCTGCGGTTGGTCTCGGGAAAGGAGCGTCCGACCTGCGGCTGTGGAGGACGGCGGAGGGGGCGTGCTTCAAAAGCGCGAGGCCCAATGAAGGACGGACGCCGCAAGGTCGAAGGAGGTGTAGCTCGATACGCAACCGGAGGTGCCATCTCGCTCAGCAGGAACAGGAAGGGCCGATCAGCAGGCAAGGGGAAGCGCCGGCCTTCAAGCGCGCTGAACTGCGGTAGAGCTAGGAACCCGACTGAGAGCCCTACTCGTCGAGCGCGAGCTCCTTGGGGAGCTCGAACTCCTTGCGGGACAGCTCCTCGACGTTGACGTCCTTGAACGTCAGCACGCGCACCGACTTCACGAAGCGGTCGGAGCGGTAGACGTCCCAGACCCACACGTCGCGCATGGTCAGCTCGAAGTAGAAGTCGTGCTCGGTGTCGCGGCGGACCAGGTCGACCTCGTTCGCCAGGTAGAACCGGCGCTCGGTCTCGACGACGTACGAGAACTGCGAGACGACGTCGCGGTACTCCCGGTACAGTGCCAGCTCGACCTCGCGGTCGTAGTCCTCGAATTCGTCCTCATCCATCGTTGGACAATCCTACGCCGAGCCGACGGGCCCGAGCGCCGGGAGCGGCTCCTCGACGCTCTCCCGCGACTTCGACAGCCAGGTCACCCGGTGCAGCGGGGACGGGCCGACCCGCTCGATCCCCGCCCAGTGCGCGGCGCTGCCGTAGCCCTTGTTGCTGTCCCAGGCGTAGTCGGCGAAGTCGTCGTGGTGGCGCACCATCTGACCGTCCCGGCCCACCTTCGCGAGCACGGAGGCGGCGGAGACGGCGGCGCAGTCGCGGTCGGCCTTCACACGGGTGACGATCGTCAGCTCTGCCGCCCACTCGCCCAGCGCGGGCGTCAGCCAGTCGTGGGCGCCGTCGAGGAGGACGACGGCGGTGGCGAGGTCGACGCCCTGGTCGGCGAGGCGCTCGATGCCCCTCGACGCGGCGCGGCCGAGGCCGGCGATGATCCCGGTCTCGTCGATCTCGTCCGCCGAGGACTCGCCGATCGCCCAGGCCGAGACCCACTTCGCGACTCCCGGCAGGAGCGCCTCGCGGCGGGCGGGAGCGAGCATCTTGGAGTCGCGGAGCCCCCCGGGGAAGCGCCCGCAACGGCTGCCGATCGACACGACACCGACCGACACCGGGCCGGCGATCGCGCCGCGGCCGACCTCGTCGCAGCCGATGACCGTCTCGTAGCCCTGCCGGAAGAGGCGCCGCTCCTGGGTCAGCGTCGGCTCGGCGACGACCACCTAGCCCTGCCCGCTCTGCGCGTCGTCCGAGCCCTCCTCGGAGGCCTCGGTGTCGACTCCGCGGAACACCGACGGGTAGTCGTCGAGCCACGCCCACTGCTGCACGGGCCAGGTCACGAGGATCGCGCGGCCCACGACGTTGTCGATCGGCACGAAGCCGCCGCCCGGCTTGTCGGTGTTGTAGCGGGAGTCGGCGGAGTTGTAGCGGTTGTCGCCCATCACCCAGAGCGAGCCCTCGGGCACGACGACGTCGAAGGGGGTGGCCGAGACGGCCTGCACCCCGTCGGGCAGCTTCACGTAGGGCTCGTCGATCGGGTTGCCGTTGATCTCGACCTGGCCGAGCGGCGTGCAGCAGGTCACGTGATCGCCGGGCAGGCCGATGACGCGCTTGATGAGGTGGTCGTTGCTGTCGGGAGCGGTGAGGCCGACGAGCGCGAGGGCGGAGTCGACCGCGGCCTGGAACGGCGGCACGGAGGGCTCGGAGCTCGGCGAGAGCCATCCGCCGGGATCGCGGAAGACGACGACGTCGCCCCGCGAGATCGGCACGACTCCGGGCACGAGCTCGTTCACGAGGATGCGATCGTTCTCGACGAGCGTCTGCTCCATGGAGGAGGAGGGGATGTAGAACGAGCGGATCAGGAAGGTCTTCACGAGGAAGGAGACGAGCACCGCGACCACGAAGATGATCAGCACGTCGCGGAGGAAGAGCAGGACACCCCGGCGCTTGCGCGGGCGCTTCTCGGACGGATCCGCCGAGTGGCGGGCGTGGTCCTCGCCTCCGGGGAGGCGGACCGGGGCCGTGCTGTCTGTCATCGCTCGCCGTCGCCCCTACTGTGCATCACCGGGTGGACTCCCCGGACGGATCGCCCCCGAGAAAAGGAGGAACCCCGGTCCATCATAGGTGGACCGGGGTTCCCGAGAAGTCGTGCGGAAGCCGCTCAGGCGTCGCGCTTCTCCTTGATCTTGGCCTTCTTGCCGCGCAGGTTGCGCAGGTAGTAGAGCTTCGCGCGACGGACGTCACCGCGGGTGACGACCTCGATGTGGTCGATGACCGGCGAGTGCACGGGGAACGTGCGCTCGACGCCGACCTGGAAGCTCACCTTGCGGACGGTGAAGGTCTCGCGGACGCCCTCGTTGGAGCGGCCGATGACGACGCCCTGGAAGACCTGGATGCGCGAGCGGGAGCCCTCGACGATGTTGACGTGGACCTTGACGGTGTCGCCGGCGCGGAAGTCCGGGACATCGCTGCGGAGGGACGCCGCATCGACGGAATCGAGGATGTGCATGCTGTATCGCTCTCCGTGCCCGCCACAGGTCGAACACCGTTTCGTTGATGGAAGTCGGTCGTGCCCACGTCGTCGCGGCTCCCCTGTGGCAGAGCCTGCGCGAGGCACAAGCGCTCATTCTGCCATGCCGCGTCGATCCGAGTCAAAGCAGGCTCGTCTGGAGGGCAGGGTCACCCGGAGGGCAGAGCCGCGCAGAGGGCGGGTCCGTCGAGAGGGCCGAGCCGTGGAACAGGGCGGGGCCTCGCAGTGGGACAGCGCCTCGCGGGACGCCCGACCCCTCAGAGGACGATGGTCTGCCCGTCCTGCGGGCGCTCCGGGTCGAAGCCCTCGCCGGCGACGGGGCGGTGAGCGCCCTCGGCCTGCACGGACGCCGCCTCCGAGAAGGCGAGGAGAGTGGCCCTCGCGTCGGCGAGGAACCGCCACCCCGAGTGCCAGAAGGCCGCCACTCCGAGGACCACCGAGAGCAGGCCCAGCGCCCAGGCGCCGGGCGGGAAGAAGCCGAAGGCGATCAGGGAGAGGTGCCAGGCGCCGACCACGGCCACGTCGCCCCACGCGGGAGTGCGCGTGGGCCGAACGGTCACCCGGAATGCGACGATCGCGGCCACAGCCGCCAGCGCGACCGCCAGAATGGGGAGGGCGATCACCAGGCCGAGCACGGTCCAGCCGCTCGATCCTCCGAAGACCCCGTAGCCGAGGAGGATCCACAAGGGCAGCACGATCGCCGCCGGGAACTGCCAGGAACCGAATGCCCGTCGCGTGCGCATGCACCGACCGTACCCACCACCGCTGAGCGACGGCTCAGCGGACCCCGAGAGGATCAGGATGATCGAGCTACGCACCCCCGCCGAGATCGAGGAGATGCGTCCCGCCGGCCGCTTCGTCGGCGAGGTACTGAAGGCCACCTCCGCCGCTGCCGCGGTCGGCGTGAACCTGCTCGAGCTCGACCGGCTCGCCCACGACATGATCCGCACGGCCGGCGCCGAGTCCTGCTACATCGACTACCACCCCTCTTTCGGCGCGAGTCCCTTCGGCAAGGTCATCTGCACCTCCGTCAACGACGCGGTGCTGCACGGCCTGCCCTTCGACTACCGGCTGAGGGACGGCGACCTGCTCACCCTCGACTTCGCCGCCTCCGTGAACGGCTGGGTCGCCGACTCGGCCATCAGCGTCGTGGTCGGGACGCCGCGCGAGGAGGACCTCGCCCTCATCGACACCACCACCCGCGCGCTCGAGGCCGGCATCGCCGCCGCGCAGCCCGGGAAGAAGATCGGCGACATCTCCGCGGCCATCGCGGCCGTCGCACACGCCGAGGGCCTGTCCATCAACACCGACTTCGGCGGCCACGGCGTCGGCCGCACGATGCACGGCGATCCGCACATCCCCAACGACGGACGCGCCGGCCGCGGCTACCCGCTCCGCCCGGGCCTCGTCGTCGCGATCGAGCCGTGGTTCCTGCAGACGACCGACGAGATCTACACGGACAAGGACGGCTGGACCCTCCGCAGCCGTGACGGCTCTCGCGGCGCCCACATGGAGCACACGATCGCCATCACCGAGACGGGAAACATCGTCCTGTCAACGCGGGACTGACCAAGCGGTGGACAGTACTGCTATCCGATAGCGATACTGTCCACGTGCGAATCTCGGAGCTCAGCCGCAGCAGCGGCGTCAGCCTGCCCACGATCAAGTACTACATCCGGGAGGGGCTGCTGCCGCCGGGCGACGCCGCCGGCCCCCAGCGGGCGGAGTACGGGGACGCCCATGTCGCCCGCCTGACGCTGCTCCGGGCGCTCATCGAGAGCGGCGGCGTCGGTATCGCCGGCGCGAAGCGGATCACGGCCGCGCTCGACGCGGGCGTCGGTCCGACAGCAGCGTTCGAGGTGGCGCAGGACGTGGTCTCCGTGAGCGCCGACTCGACCGCGTCCGCCACCGAGGCGTCGACGCGGCGGATCGCCGAGGCCGCGGGCTCCGACCACTGCGGCCACCCTGCCGTCGCGACGGCGGCACGGGCGCTCGACGCGCTCGAGCTCTCCACCGGACCGATGAGCGCCGGCTGGCTCGAGACCTACGCCCGCGCCGCCGCCCTCGTCGCCTCCGCCGACCTCGACGAGCTGCAGGCCCGCGAGAGCGTGAGCGAGCAGGCTGCCGTCGCCGCCGTCGGCACCGCGCTCGGAGACGTGGTGCTGCAGTCGCTCCGGCGCGTCGCCCAGGCGCGCGAGACGCAGAGCCGCTTCGGCTCGACGGAGGTGCCCCGATGAGCGCCGCGACCGAGACGCCCGCGCCCACAGCCTCCGCTGCTCCGCACCGGCCGCTCCTGGTGCTCGCTGCCGCGATGGCGGTCGGCGCCCTCCTCTGCGCGATCGCGCTGGTCGTCGATCCCCGCGAGCTCGGCGGGCAGCCGCTCTGGGGCAAGCCGCTGAAGTTCTGCCTCTCGATCGCGCTGTACGCCGTGACGCTCGCCTGGCTGATCGGGCTCGTGCCCCGCCGGCGCCGCCTCGCCCGAGCGCTGGGCACGGTCGCGGCGGTCGGTCTGGCGGTCGAGATGGTCGTGATCGGAGGCGCCGCCCTGGTCGGCGAGCGCAGCCACTTCGACGTCTCCACTCCCCTGCACGCCGCGCTCTGGGCCTCGATGGCCGTCTCGATCGTGGTGGTCTGGCTGGCGACGCTGGTCCTCGCCGCCCTCCTGGCGCGGGTGCCGCTCGGCGACCCTGCGCTGACGCTCGCCGTCCGCGTCGGACTCGTGATCGGGCTCGTCGGGATGGCCCTCGCGTTCCTGATGACGGGGCCCTCGCCCGGCCAGATCAGCGACTACCAGGGCGTCGTCGGCGCGCACGCCGTCGGAGTCGCGGACGGCGGACCCGGCCTCCCGCTCCTGGGCTGGAGCACCATCGGGGGCGATCTGCGCATCCCGCACTTCGTCGGGATGCACGCTCTGCAGGGGCTCCCGCTGCTCGCGCTGCTGCTCGGACGGCTGGCACCGCGGATCCCCGTGCTGCGCCCCGGATCCACCCGGCTGCGGCTCGTCGCACTGGCCTCGGCGGGCTGGGCGGCCGCGGTCGCCCTCACCTGCTGGCAGGCGCTGCGCGGACAGGCGCTGACCGCACCGGACGCGCTGACCCTCGCCGTCGCTACTGTGGCCGTGATCGCCCTCGCCGGAGGGACGATCCTCACCCTCGCACGAACGGAGGCCCGCGCATGAGCCGGCTGCACCGCGGCTGGACGCCGCTCGGGATCGTCTACCTCGTCCTCGCCCTCGCCGGGCTGATCGGGACCTGGACCTGGAACGTGAGGGCGATGCAGGAGGGCGCGGACGTCCTCGCCGGCCTCGCCGCGGGCGGGCCGTGGGTGTCGTCGTTCTCGACCGACCTGCTGGTCGTCGCGATCGCGGCCGTCGCCTTCATGGTGGTGGAGGGCCGCCGGATCGGGATGCGCCGCGTGTGGATCCTGGTGCTGCTCGCGCCGCTGGTCGCCCTCGCGTTCGCGTTCCCCCTCTTCCTCGCCCTCCGCGACCGGCACCTGGCCCTCGCGGCCCGGTGACCGTGCGGCGCGGGGCTAGGGAAGCAGTTCGGGGCGGACGCGGCGCGTGCGCTCGACGCTCTGCTCGTGGCGCCAGGCGGCGATCGCCCCGTGGTTGCCGCTGAGGAGCACCGGAGGGACGTCGAGGCCGCGCCAGGAGGCCGGCTTGGTGTAGCTCGGGTACTCGAGCAGCCCGTCGGAGTGGCTCTCCTCGACCAGGCTCGCCGGATTGCCGACCACGCCCGGGACCAGGCGTCCGACGGCCTCGATCATCGCCATCACGGCGACCTCTCCTCCGTTGAGGACGTAGTCGCCGAGGCTGATCAGCCGGACCCGCGCGCGCTCGGCGGTGTGGTCCACGACGCGCTGGTCGATGCCCTCGTAGCGGCCGCAGCCGAAGACGAGGGTGGACTCCTCCGCGAGCTCGCGGGCGGTCGCCTGGGTGAACAGCTCGCCCGCGGGCGACGGGAAGATCACGACGGGGTCGTCCGCGCCGTCGAGGATCGTGTCGAGCGCCTCGCCCCACGGCTCCGGTCGCATCACCATGCCGGCGCCGCCGCCGTAGGGCGTGTCGTCGACGGTGCGGTGGCGGTCGTGGGTGAAGTCCCGCAGGTCGTGCACGCCGAGCTCGATCAGCCCGCTCTGCCGAGCACGGCCGAGCAGGCTGATGTCGAGCACGCCGAAGAACTCCGGGAAGATCGTGACGATGTCGATCCTCACGACCGGGGCTCCTCCTCGGAGGCGGCCGGGGGCTCGTCGTCGGCGGGCTCCTCGAGAGCGGCGTCCGCGTCAGCGGAGTCCGCGTCATCGGAGGCGTCCGTCGCGTCGGCGTCCGCAGGCGCGCTCAGCGCCGGGTCCGCGAGGTCGACACCGCTGAGGTCGACCGCGGCGGGCTCCTCCTCGGGGGCCTCCTCGAACAGGCCGATCGGAGGCGTGACCGTGACGATCCCGGCCGCGGCGTCGACGGAGGGGACGATCGCGTTCACGAACGGCACCATCACCTCGCCGGAGGGGGTGCCGACGATGAGCAGGTCCTGCGCGGGGAAGTGGTCGACGCGGCGGACGGTGCCGACCTCGACGCCGTCGCGGACGACCTTCATGCCGACCAGCTGGTAGTCGTACCAGGAGTCGTCCTCGCCCGGCTGGGTCTGCACCTCCTCGTCGATCCAGAGGATCGCCTTCAGGAGGGTCTCAGCGGCGTTGCGGTCGTCGACGCCTCGGAAGAATGCGACGGGGTGGCTGTTGTACCAGCGAAGCTCGACGAGCTCGAGCTTCTTGCCGTGCCACTCGGAGGTGCGCGGGACCTGCAGCGTGAACGTGGATCCGGGGGTGAAGCGCTTGTCGGGCTCGTCCGTGTAGAGCTCGAGCTTGATGGCGCCCTTGAGCCCGTGTGCCTTGGTGAGTCGGGCGACGCGGAGCTGCGTCGTGCCCGGTCCGGTGACCGACACCTCTACTTGTCGGTGTCGACGACGTCGACGCGCACGCGGCGCCCGTCGGCGAGCGCGGCGACGAGAGTGCGGACGGCCTTGGCGGTGCGACCGGAGCGTCCGATCACGCGGCCGAGGTCCTCGGGGTGCACGCGCACCTCGAGGACCTCTCCGCGCGGGGAGCTCGTGGCCACGACACTGACCTCATCGGGGTTCTCGACGATCCCCTTGACGAGGTGTTCGACGGCGGGAGCGAGCACTGACTACGCCTCGGTGGAGGTCTCGTCGGCGGTGTCCTCGACCGGGGCGGCCTTGGCCGGAGCCTCGGACTTCGGCTTGAGGACGGGCTTCTTCTTCGCGTCGACGACGAACGGAGCCTTGGGCTCCTTCACCTGGACGGTGCTGACGGCGTCGGCGTCGCCCTTGAAGCGGCCCCAGTCGCCGGTCAGCTTGAGGATCGCGGCGACCTGCTCGGTCGGCTGCGCGCCGACTCCGAGCCAGTACTGCGCGCGCTCCGAGTCGACCTGGATGAACGAGGGCTGCTCGGTCGGGTGGTACTTGCCGATCTCCTCGATCACGCGGCCGTCGCGCTTGGTGCGCGAGTCGGCGACGACGATGCGGTAGTAGGGCGCCCGGATCTTGCCGAGGCGCTTCAGACGAATCTTGACAGCCACAATTCTCCTGTGTGGTCGTTGACCGGTGTCCGGTCGATGATGGATGAACTGAGCCGTGAGCGTGGGGGCACACCCGGCGGAAGCTCGAGGGGGTTTCGTCGGCGGTGAGTAGAGGGTCGACCGCCTCGGACCCGACGGATCATTCTGCCAGAAAAACCGCCCCGGTGCGGGCCCGGCACGCCGCCGACCAGCGGCACCCTCGCGGGAGCGGGCCGCGCGGGACCCGGATGGCCTCCGCCGGGGCTCGGAGTCCGCCCCGGCCGCAGGTGGCAGGATGGCGAGGCGCGTCCCGATCGGCGGACGCCCGGATCCGATGAGGACCACGCCATGGAGATCAGCTTCGCCGCATCAGACCGCTCGACGCTCGGGATCGAGTGGGAGGTCGCGATCGTCGACCGGCAGACGGGCGATCTCGCCAACGTCGCCGATGTGGTGCTGGAGGCGCTCCGCAGCGACGACGGCGCCCCGCACCAGCACATCACCGGCGAGCTCCTGCGCAACACGGTCGAGCTGGTCTCCGGAGTGCACACCTCCGTCCGCGACGCCGTCGCCGACCTGCAGGACCAGCTGCGGCAGGTGCGCGAGATCACCGACCCCATGGGACTCGACCTCGTGTGCTCGGGCACGCACCCGTTCGCGCAGTGGTTCGACCAGGCCATCACGGACAAGGAGCGGTACCACCGCCTCATCGACCGGACCCAGTGGTGGGGCCGGAACATGATGATCTGGGGCATCCACGTGCACGTCGGCATCGAGCACCGCGACAAGGTGCTGCCGATCCTCAACTCCCTGCTCGACTACTATCCGCACCTGCAGGCGCTCTCGGCGTCGAGCCCGTTCTGGGGCGGAGTCGACACGGGCTACGCCTCGAACCGCGCGCTGATGTTCCAGCAGCTGCCGACGGCGGGCCTGCCTCCGCAGTTCGGTGCCTGGGCGAACTACGAGGAGTACGTCGACGACATGATGCGCACCGGCGTCATCGACGACCACACGGAGGTCCGCTGGGACATCCGCCCCTCGCCGCAGTGGGGCACTCTCGAGATGCGCGCGTGCGACGGCCTCTCCTCCGCGGAGGAGATCGGAGCGGTCGCCGCGCTGATCCAGTGCCTCGTCGAGCACCTCTCGTCGCGGCTGGACGCGGGCGAGGACCTTCCGACGATGCAGCCCTGGTACGTGCGCGAGAACAAGTGGCGCGCGGCCCGCTACGGACTCGACGCCGAGATCATCCTCGACGCCGCCGGAGCGGAGCGGCTGGTCACCGACGACATCCGGGACCTGCTCGTCACCCTCGCACCGGTCGCCGAGCGTCTCGACTGCGTGAAGGAGCTCGGCGACGTCGAGCTGATCCTGGTCGCGGGAGCGAGCTACCAGCGCCAGCTGCGGACGGCCGCGGCGAACGACGGCGACCTGAAGGCGGTGGTCCGGGCACTCGCGGGCGAGCTGCGCGACGGGCTCCGGGATCCCCGCTCATGACGCGTCCCGCCCTCCTCGCCGCAGCCGCGATCGGCGCACTGGCCCTCGGTCTCGCCGGCTGCTCGTCCTCGACGACGACCGGCCCGGCGACCGCGTCCCCCGCCGGCACCGCCACTCCCCTCCCGACCGTCACCGCCGATCCGCTGCCGCTCTCGATCGGCGGCTCTCTTCCCGTCGGCTCCCGGGTGACGATCGTCGGCGACAGCATCGTGCGCGGTCTGACGGTCGACCCGGAGCAGGCCTGGCCCGCACTCGTCGGCGACGACCTCGGCTGGGAGGTCACGAACCTGGGCTGCGACGGCGGCGGCTTCATCGAGCCGGGCGACTGCGGCGTCGCGATCGGCGACCGCGCGGAGGAGATCGCCGACACTCGGCCCGACGCGATCGTGCTGATCGCCAGCAGCAACGACCTGGGCTGGGATCCGGAGGACGTGGACGCCGCGATCGGGCCGGCGGTGGACGCGATCGTGTCCGCCTCGCCCTCGGCCCGGCTCATCGCGCTCGACTCGGTGTGGGGCCCCGACCCGCGCCCCTCCGATCTCGACGAGTACGACGCGGCGCTGGTCGAGGCCGTGACGGCCGCCGGCGGCGGTGCGCTCGAGTACCCGGACCCCCTCCGCGAGGACGGGCTGCTCGGCGAGGACGGCGTGCATCCCACCGTCGAGGGCCAGCGCGCCCTGGCCGACGCGTTCGAGGTGGCGGCCGAGAAGTCCGGCCTCGCCCGGGCGGTGCCGACCGGCCAGAAGGCGACGGACGCGCCGCCGGCCTGACTCCGACGCGGGGCGCCGCCCTGACGGCGCCCCGCCGGGTCAGCGCGCGGTGCTGTTCCGGCCGTCGCGCCAGCCGAGCAGGTCGCGCACGGGCGCGAGGTCGATGTCCGGACCGGTGATGCCGAGCGTGAACAGGCGGGCGCCCAGATCGTACTGCTGGTCGAGCACGTCGAAGGAGGCGTCGCCGACACCGCCGCGCACGCTCGCGCCGGTCGAGATCTCGATCGCCGCCGGGTCGCGGTCGACGCGGCCGCACCACTCCGAGAGCACGCCGAGCTTGCGCTCGAGCGTCGGGACGTCCGAGAAGCTGTGCCAGATGTCGGCGTGCTCGGCGACGATCCGCAGCGTCTTCTTCTCGCCGCCGCCGCCGATCATCACCGGGATGTCGCGGGTGGGCGCCGGGTTGAGCATCGACCACCGGCTGCGGATGCGCGGCATCGCCTCGGAGAGCTCGTCGAGGCGGGAGCCGGGAGTGCCGAACTCGTAGCCGTACTCCTCGTAGTCGCGCTCGAACCAGCCCGAGCCGATGCCGAAGATCAGACGGCCCTCGGCGCCCTTGGCGCTGATGTGGTCGACCGTGCGCGCCATGTCGGCGAGGAGGTCGGGGTTCCGGTAGCTGTTGCAGGTGACCAGCGGGCCGAACTCGATGCGGCTGGTCTGCTCGGCCCAGGCCGCGAGCATGCTCCAGCCCTCGAAGTGCAGGCCGTTCGGCTCTCCCGAGAGCGGGAAGAAGTGGTCCCAGTTGAAGGCGATGTCGACGCCGAGGTCCTCGAGCTCGGCGAGCGTGTCGCGGATGACCTCGTAGGGGACGTGCTGCGGTGCGATCTGGACGCCGATGCGGACGGGGCGCGCGTGTGCGGTTGTCATGCCCTCACGCTAGCGAGCGGTGCGCCTCACGGGGATCCCCGCTGCGCCCCCCGGAGGGACGGCGCGCTACTCCCCCGCCGGGTCCGGCGACGCCGAGGGCGCCTCGTCGCTCGTGGAGCGGGCGAGCTTGACGACGGTGGCCCCCTCGTCGTCGAACAGGCGGAGCCGTCCGCCGTCGATCGAGGCCATCGCCGCCTCCGAGAAGATCATCGGCAGCGCGACGCCGTCGCAGGCGATCAGCGTGCTCGGCCCGGCCGAGACGGTGAGGGCGCCCTCCTGGTCGATCGACCACTCGCCCTGCGCGCCGTTGCAGCCGTCGGAGCCCGTCCAGGTCCCGTCCTCCGCGATCAGGAGGAACGGAACGTCGGGCGCGTCGTAGGAGACGCCCGTCACCCAGCGGCCGACCAGGTCCTCCGGGGAGGGCGCCGTCATCGCGTCGACCCCGGAGCCCTCGGCGCAGCCGGTGAGCCCGAGCACGGCCGCGAGGACGAGGATCCCGCCCGCGCGTCCGGCCGCGACCCGCCTCATCGCCCGAGGAGCTTCTGCAGCTGCTCGAGCTCCTCCGGCGTGGGCTGGGCGCCCTTGCCGGCGCCGCCGCCCAGGCCGAAGCCGGAGCCGCCCGCATCGCCCGGGCGGGGCCCGGAGGTGATCGCCGCGTTCTCGGCCGCGCGCTTCGCGGGGTTGCCGGACTTGCTGCTCTTCTTCTTCTGCGGCTTCGGGCGGCCCTGGTAGCCGGCGCCGGGCACCGGGCCCATCCCGGGGACCGAGGGCATGCCGCCCTTGGCGACCGTCTTCATCATCTTGGCGGCCTGCTCGAAGCGCTGGACGAGCTGGTTGACGTCCGTGACCGTCATGCCGGAGCCGCGGGCGATGCGCAGGCGCCGCGAGCCGTTGAGCAGCTTCGGGTTGACCCGCTCCGCCTTCGTCATCGACTGGATGATCGCCTCGGTGCGCACGATCTCGCGCTCGTCGAACTGGTCGAGCTGCTCTCGCATGCCCTTCGCGCCGGGCAGCATGCCGATCATCTTCTTGATCGAGCCCATGTTGCGCAGCTGCTGCATCTGGCCGAGGAAGTCGTCGAGGGTGAACGTGTCCCCCATGATCTTCTCGGCGATCTTGCGCGCCTCGTCCTCGTCGAACGCGGACTGGGCCTGCTCGATGAGCGTCAGCACGTCGCCGAGGTCGAGGATGCGGCTCGCCATGCGGTCGGGGTGGAACTGCTCGAAGTCGTCGAGCGACTCGCCCGTGGAGGCGAAGAGGATCGGGCGGCCGGTGAGCGAGGCGACCGAGAGCGCCGCGCCTCCGCGGGCGTCGCCGTCGAGCTTGGAGAGGACGACTCCGGTGAAGTCGACGCCCTCCTGGAAGGCCTTGGCGGTCGCGACCGCGTCCTGGCCGATCATCGCGTCGATGACGAACAGGACCTCGTCGGGGTTCGTGACGCGGCGGATGTCGGCGGCCTGCTTCATCATGTCGGCGTCGACGCCGAGGCGTCCGGCCGTGTCGATGATGACCGTGTCGTACTGCTTGTCGGTCGCGAAGCGGATCGCGTTCTGGGCGACCTTGACCGGGTTGCCGACGCCGTTGCCCGGCTCCGGCGCGTAGACCGCGACTCCGGCCTGCTCGCCGACGACCTGCAGCTGCTGAACGGCGTTGGGGCGCTGGAGGTCGGCCGCGACGAGCAGCGGGGTGTGGCCGTCCTTGCCGAGGTACTTGCCGAGCTTGCCCGCGAGGGTCGTCTTGCCCGCGCCCTGGAGGCCGGCGAGCATGATGACGGTCGGCGGGCGCTTGGCGAACTCGAGCCGGCGCGACTGTCCGCCGAGGATCGCGACGAGCTCCTCGTTGACGATCTGGACGACCTGCTGGGCCGGGTTGAGCGCCTTGTTGACCTCGTCGCCGAGGGCGCGCTCGCGCACCTTGCCGGTGAACTCCTTCACGACCTCCAGCGCCACGTCGGCGTCGAGGAGGGCCCGCCGGATCTCGCGGACGGTGCCGTCGACGTCCGACGCGGAGAGCTTGCCCTTCGTGCGGAGGTTCTTGAAGGTCTCGACGAGTCGATCGGAGAGGGTGCCGAAAGTAGCCATGATGCCCGGAATTCTACCGGAGGCCCGGAGGGTCGGCGGGCGCGGCCGCCGATCGGCTCGCGATCGACGCGATCACCGCGGAGCGGATTAACTGGTCCGGGTCCAAGAACAGGGTTAGGGTGGCCCGGTGATCGAGACACTGGTGGCGGGCGACTCCGCGGACCCCCTGGACTACTCCGACGGCTGGGAGCTGCAGCGCCGCCTGCACGCCGAGGTGGTGGCGGGCTCGAGGCCGGACACCCTCGTGCTCTGCGAGCACTCCTCCGTCTACACCGCCGGCAAGCGCACCGAGGCGCACGAGCGCCCGGACGACGGCTCGCCCGTGGTCGACGTCGACCGCGGAGGGCGGATCACCTGGCACGGCCCGGGCCAGCTCGTCGGCTACCCGATCGTGCGGCTCGGCGAGCCCGTCGACGTGGTCGCCTACGTCCGCTCGCTGGAGGGGGTGCTGATCGCCGCTCTCGACGACCTGGGCGTGCAGGGGCGGCGCGTCGACGGGCGCTCGGGAGTGTGGATCCCGAGGGACGGCGGCGCCGACAAGATCGCCGCGATCGGCATCCGCGTCGCCTCGGGCGTGACGATGCACGGATTCGCCCTCAACGTCTCGAACAGCCTCGAGCCCTACGCCCGCATCGTCGCCTGCGGCATCGCCGACGCCGGGGTGACCACGCTCGAGCGCGAGCGCGGCGAGGCTCCGCCCATGGAGGCGGTGCGGGCGCGGGTGGCGGCGCGCTTCTCGGAGGCGGCCCCCGCCTTCTCCGCCCGCATCGAGGAGGTCGCCGCGTGAGCGCCGAGGCCGGCGGCCGCAAGCTCCTGCGGCTGGAGATCCGCAACGCCGAGACGCCGATCGAGCGCAAGCCCGAGTGGATACGCACGAAGGCCTCGATGGGCCCGGAGTACCTGCAGCTGCAGTCGCTGGTGAAGAGCGAGGAGCTGCACACCGTCTGCCAGGAGGCGGGCTGCCCCAACATCTTCGAGTGCTGGGAGGACCGAGAGGCGACCTTCCTCATCGGGGGCGCCCAGTGCACCCGCCGCTGCGACTTCTGCCAGATCGACACCGGGAAGCCCGCGGACTACGACGCCGACGAGCCCCGGCGCGTCGGCGAGTCCGTGGCGCGGATGAACCTGCGCTACGCGACCGTCACCGGAGTCGCCCGCGACGACCTGCCGGACGAGGGCTCCTGGCTCTACGCCGAGACCATCCGCCAGATCCACGCCCAGGCTCCGGGCACGGGGGTCGAGATCCTGGTCCCGGACTTCACCGGCCGCGCCGAGCACCTGCAGAGGGTGTTCGACGCGGAGCCGGAGGTGTTCGCCCACAACGTCGAGACGGTGCCGCGGATCTTCAAGCGCATCCGGCCGGCCTTCCGCTACGAGCGCTCGCTCGACGTGCTCACTCAGGGCCGGGAGGCGGGGCTGATCACGAAGTCGAACCTCATCCTCGGCATGGGCGAGGAGCGGGAGGAGATCTCGCAGGCGCTGCAGGACCTCCACGACGCCGGCACCGACATCGTGACCATCACGCAGTACCTCCGCCCGACGCCGCGGCATCTGCCGGTGGACCGCTGGGTGCACCCGGAGGAGTTCGTGGCGATCAAGGAGGAGGCCGAGGACATCGGCTTCCTCGGCGTCCTCGCGGGGCCCCTGGTCCGCTCCTCCTACCGGGCCGGCCGGCTCTGGGCGCGCTCGATGGAGTCGAAGGGGCTGCCGGTCCCGGAGCACCTGCGCCACCTCGCAGACGCGGCACTGGGCTTCTCGCAGGCCGTGTAGCCCGCCACCGGGACGGCGCCGGCGCGTCGTCCCGGGCGGGGCCGCTCAGCTGACGAGCTGCTGGGCGAAGATGTGCGGGGTGAAGCCGGTGAGGTCGCCGATGCCCTCGCCCTGGCCGACGAGCTTGATCGGGATGCCGGTGCGCTCCTGGACCGCGAGGACGAAGCCGCCCTTCGCGGAGCCGTCGAGCTTGGTGATGACCAGGCCGGTGACGCCCGCGTGCTCGATGAACGCCTCGGCCTGGCTCAGCCCGTTCTGACCGGTCGTCGCGTCGAGCACGAGCAGGATCTCGGAGATCGGGGCCTGCTTCTCGATGACGCGCTTGATCTTCGTGAGCTCGTCCATCAGCCCGCCCTTGGTGTGCAGGCGGCCGGCCGTGTCGATGATGACCATCTCGACGCCGGTGTCCTTCGCGAACTGCACGGTCTGGAAGGCGACGGACGCCGGATCCTGGCGCTCCTGCTGAGGGCGGACGATCTGGGCGTCGGCGCGCTGCGCCCAGGTGGCGAGCTGGTCGACCGCCGCCGCGCGGAAGGTGTCGGCCGCGCCGACCACGACGCTCCGGCCGTAGTTGCGGAGGAACTTGGCGAACTTGCCGATGGTCGTGGTCTTGCCGACGCCGTTCACGCCGACCACGAGGATCACGGCGGGGCGCTCGCTGAGCTTGAGGGTGGTGTCGTACTTCGACAGACGCTCCTCGAGGGACTCGCGGAGCATCCGCTGCAGGTCGCGCGGGTCGGTGGTGGAGTAGCGGGCGACCTTGGCGCGGAGGTCGTCGACGATCTCCTCGGTGATGTCGGGGCCGAAGTCGGCGGTGATCAGCGCCGTCTCGAGGTCGTCCCAGGTCTGGTCGTCGATCGTGCGCTTCTCGAACAGGCCGCGCAGTGCGCGGCCGAGCGACCAGGAGGTGCGTTCTGCCATGGGTCCAGGCTACCGGCGGGCGCGCCTCCGAGCGGTCGGGGCGGCGGGTTCAGGCCGGGGGCGCGGCGACGCGCTGGCCGACGACGGCCGAGACGCCGTCCTGCCGCATCGAGACGCCGTAGAGCGCGTCCGCGATCTCCATGGTCCGCTTCTGGTGGGTGATGACGATCAGCTGGCTCGAGGTGCGCAGGTCCTCGAAGATGCTGAGCAGTCGGCCGAGATTCGCGTCGTCGAGGGCGGCCTCCACCTCGTCCATGATGTAGAAGGGGCTAGGCCGCGACTTGAAGATGGCGACCATGAACGCCACGGCCGCGAGCGAGCGCTCCCCTCCGGAGAGGAGCGACAGCCGCTCGATCTTCTTGCCGGCCGGCCGCACCGCGACCTCGATGCCGGTGGTGAGCAGGTTCTCCGGGTCGGTCAGGCGGATGCTGCCGGTGCCGCCGGGGAAGAGGACGGGGAACACGTCCGCGAACGCCGCCTGCGTGTCGTCGAATGCGGAGGCGAACACCGTCTGCATCGTCTCGTCGAGCTCCTCGATGATGGTGAGCAGGTCCCGCCGGGTCCCGGTGAGGTCGGCCAGCTGCTCGGTCAGGAACGCGTGCCGCTGCTCCAGCGCGGCGAACTCCTCCAGCGCGAGCGGATTGACGCGGCCCAGCTGCCCCAGCTGCTTCTCGGCCTTCTCGAGGCGGCGGCGCTGCTCCTCGCGGACGTAGGGCCGCGGCTCCTGCTCCTCGTCCGTCTCGTCGGGGACGCCGACTCCGGGACCGTACTCCTCCACCAGCACGTCCTCGGCGAGCCCGAGCTCGGACGCGGCGCGCTCGAGCAGACCGGTGAGCTGCAGCCTCTTCTCGTAGATCTGCAGCTCGAGGCCGTGCACGCTCTCGGTGACGGACTGGAGCCGGTCGCGCACGCTCCCCTCCTCGCGGCGGAGCCCCTGCAGCTCGGCGTTCTGCTGCGAGCGCGCCGCCTCGGCCGCGACGAGCTCGGCCCGGGCCTGCTGGACGGAGCGGTCGACGGAGGCGAGGACGGCGGGGAGCGCGGCGGTCACCTCGGCCGCCGCGTCGCGCTGGCGACGGCGGATCACGGCGCGGCGCGCGGCCTCGTCGGCGGCGGCGCGGTCGGCGGCCAGCTGGCGGGCCAGCGCCTCCCCGCGGGACTGCTCCGCCCACACCCGCTCCTTGGCGGTCTCGACGCCGAGCCGCGCCTCGATCTCGCGCTCGCGTGCGGTGTCGACGTCGCGCTGCAGACCGTCGCGCGCGCTCGCGTCGAGCACCGGCCGGGGCCTGGCGCGCGCGGCGTCGAGCGCCGACCTCGCCTCCTGGGCCGCGCGCTCGGCGTCGCCGACCCGGTCCGAGGCGACGGCCAGCGCCCTCGAGCCCCGGCCGTGCTCGGCGGTGGCCGCCTCGAGCTGGGCGCGCACGCCGCCGAGCCGCTCGGTGTGGGCGGCACGGGCGGCGTCGTGCTCGCGGAGGGCCGAGAGCGCGCTCGCGGCCTGCTCCTTCGCGCCGCGGAGCGCTCCGGTCTGCTCGGCGAGCTCGAAGCGGAGCCGGTCGATCCCGCCCTCGACCTCCTCCAGCCGGGCGGCGGCGGAGTCGCGCTCGGAGACGAGCTCGATCCGGCTGCGCTGCCCGCCGGAGCCGGCGCTCTGCACGGCGTCGGAGACGGTCGCGCCGTCGCGGGTGACCAGGACGGTGCCCGGATCGATGCGCTCCCTCAGGCGCCGCGCCGCGGCGAGGTCCTCGACCACGAGCACGCGCTCGAGGAGCGAGAGGACCCCGGCCGGCGCCGAGACGAGGTCGCCCGCGCGTTCCGCCCCCTCGGGAACGGTGAGAGCGACGTACGGCCGGGCGGCGTCGGCGACCAGCAGCTCGACGCGTCCGAGGTCGCGCTCCAGCGCGGCGTCCAGAGCCGCGTCGGCCCGGGTGGTCGACTCGACCAGCACGGCGTCGGCGACCGCGCCGAGGGCGGCGGCGATCGCGGCCTCGGAGCCCGGCCGCACCTGGATCCGCTCGGCGACCCGGCCGCGCACCCCCTCGATCCGGGCGGCGATCAGCTCGGCCGAGCCGTCCGAGACGTCGAGGGCCAGCGACAGGGCACCCGTGCGGGCGGCCAGCGCCTCGCGCTCGCGCTCCAGGGCGTGCAGCTCCTCGCGCAGCCGCTCGATTCCGGCCTCGGCGGCCGAGACCGCGGACTGGGCGAGCTCGTAGCCCTCGTCGAGGCCGCCGTCGGGGCCACGGCCCGCGTCGTCCAGCTCGGCCTCCAGAGCGTCGAGCGCCCGCCGCGCCGCCTCCTTCCGCCGGTCGGCCGCGTCGAGGGTGTTCTGCGCGCGCAGGACCTCGCCCCGGACGGACGCGAGACGGGAGGCGGCGGTGTCGGCCTGCCCCGAGAGGGTGGAGAGCTCGAGGTCGTAGCGCGAGACGAGGGCCGCCTGCGCGGCGATCTCCTCGTCGACCGCGTCGAGGGCGGAGCGGGCGGCGACGGTCGTGCGCTGCGCCTGGACCCACGCCGTCTCCGCGTCGAGGACGGCCTGCCGCAGGCGCTCCAACTCGACCCGCGCCTCCTCCACCTGCGCCGGCGTCACGCGCGGCTGGATCTGCGGCTGCTCGGACTCGAGCTCGAGCATCGCGAGCCGCTGCCCGGCGAGGGCCGAGAGGTTGCGCAGCCGCTCCTGCACCGACTCCAGCTCGAACAAGGTGCGCCGGGCGTCGTCGACCGCGTCGCCGACCACCTCCGCCTCGATCCGCGCTCGCCGGAGCGTCGCCTGCTCGAGCCGCTGCTGCAGGACCACCCGCTCGCTGTGCCGCTCGCTCTCGGTGCGGGCGAAGCCGTCCAGAGCGGTCCGGAGCTCGACCACGTCGTCGGCGAGCAGGCGCGCCCGGGCGTCGCGCACCACGGCGGCGATCGTCTGAGCCTGCCGTGCGACCTCGGCCTGGCGCCCGAGGGGCTTGAGCTGGCGCCGGATCTCGCCCGCGAGGTCGGAGAGGCGGGTCAGGTTCGCCTGCATCGCCTCGAGCTTGCGGAGCGTCTTCTCCTTGCGGCGTCGGTGCTTGAGGATCCCGGCGGCCTCCTCGATGAACCCGCGCCGCTCCTCGGGGGTCGCGTGCAGCACGGCGTCGAGCTGTCCCTGCCCCACGATGACGTGCATCTCGCGCCCGAGACCGGAGTCGCTCAGCAGCTCCTGCACGTCGAGCAGCCGGCAGCCGCGTCCGTTGATCGCGTACTCGCTGCCGCCGTTGCGGAAGAGGGTCCGGGTGATCGTCACCTCGGTGTACTCGATCGGCAGGGCGCCGTCCGAGTTGTCGATGGTGAGCGCGACCTCGGCGCGGCCGAGGGGTCCGCGGGTGGAGGTGCCCGCGAAGATGACGTCCTCCATCTTGCCGCCGCGGAGCGTCTTCGCCCCCTGCTCCCCCATCACCCAGGCGAGCGCGTCGACGACGTTGCTCTTGCCCGAGCCGTTGGGGCCGACGACGCAGGTGACCCCCGGCTCGAAGGCGAACGTGGTCGGCTGAGCGAAGGACTTGAACCCCTTGAGGGTCAGGCTCTTCAGGTACACCCGGCCGCCTCGCTCCCGTCCACAACGCCTCCACGGTAGCCGACGGCCGCGGCCGGGCCTGGAGGCGGAGCCCCGACCGGCCGACGGACCGCCGCGATCCCGCACCGGAACAGGCGCAGGAGGCCGCCGCGGGCGCCGGGACGTGCACACTGGGGTGGTGAACCGCACCTCCGACCCGGCGCTCCGGATCCGCGAGCTCGCGATCCCCGAGGCCGTGGGCGCCCACGGCTGGAGCGACTTCCTCGCCCTGACCGCGATCGGCGATGCGGTGGGGACCGCCCCGGACTGTCGGGCCGTCTACACCTGGAACGCCGAGGAGAACCGACCGATGCTCGCCGTGAGCGAGGCCGTCGGCTTCACCCCCGTCGCCCACGAGGGCCAGTGGAGGAAGGAGCTCTCATGACCCCGCTCGTCGAGCCCGGACCGCCGCTGACCGCCGCCGAGCGCGAGAGGTTCGCCCGGCAGATCCGCCTGGCGCCCCTCGGGGAGCTCGGACAGCGGCGCCTCCGGAACGCGCGCGTGCTGATCCTCGGCGCGGGCGGCATCGGCTCGCCGGTGATCACGGCGCTCGCCGCTGCCGGGATCGGGCGGCTCGGCATCGTGGACGGCGACGTCGTCGAGGTCTCGAACCTGGCGCGGCAGACGGCGCACGACGACTCCTCGGTGGGCCGGTCGAAGGCGGAGTCGGCGGCGGCGACCGCGCGGCGGCTCTCCCCCGGCATCGACGCCCGGGCCTTCCCGGTGTCGCTGACCTCGGCCAACGTCGACGCCCTCGTGGCGGGCTGGGACGTCGTGGTCGACGGCTTCGACACCTTCGGCGCGCGCTACCTCGCCTCGGACGCGACGACGCGCGCCGGGATCCCGCACGTGTGGGGGTCGGCGCTCGGCTTCGACGGGCAGCTCTCGACCTTCTGGGCCGGCGCTCCGGGCGGAGGGGTGACCCTGCGCGCGCTGCACCCCGAGGCCGAGGACGCGGGCGACAGCTGCTCGACGGTGGGCGTGCTGGGCGCGCTCTGCGCGCTGATCGGCTCGGCCATGGCGGCCGAGGTCGTGAAGCTCGTGACCGGGGCGGGCGAGCCGCTGTTCGGTCGCGTCCTCGTGCACGACGCCCTCGACTCCTCCTGGGCCGAGCTCCCTCTCGAGCGGCGGGTGCCGCCGGTCCCGGAGCGGCGGGCCGCGGCGGGCTCGATCACGGCGGCCGAGCTGCGGGAGCGGCTGGCCGGGCCGACGCCCCCGACCGTCGTCGACCTCCGCGAGGACGACGAGGACCGGACCGTCGCGGTGCCCGGTGCCGTGCGGATGCCGATGTCGCGCTTCGACCCCGTCGCTCTGCCGGCCGGTCCGCTCGTGCTGCACTGCGCCTCCGGGGTCCGATCGCGTCTCGCGGCGGAGCGCGCGGCGGCGGCGGGCGTGGCGTCCGACTCGCTCGACGGCGGGATGGCGTCGTGGCGGGAGCGGTGACCCGTGCCGCGGCCGCGTGCGCCGCGGAACGGGTGGGGTGAGGCGCACCCAGCGCCCTGCCGATCGGCGACCCGGGATGTTCGGTGCTCGCAGCGGAGAGGATCCGTCCTTCTCCGCGGATCAGGGCGGAGCAGTGTCCGAAGCTGATCGGCGGTGGCGTGCTCGCGGCCGCCGTTCCGAGGAGAGCACCCATGCCGACGCCTTCACCGCACTCCGCGCGGCAGGCGGCGCTGCTCGATCCTCCCGACCCGCTCGACCCCGGCGCGGAGGCGTGATGCCCGAGGTCTGGAGTCCCGCCGAGAGGCGGCTGCGTCGGCTCGGCTGGATTCCGCGGCGCCCCCTGCCGCGAGGTGCCGTCTGCGACGCGATCGTCTCGCCGCGCCTCAGCCTCAGCCGCGCCTGGCTGCAGACCGGGGAGTTCGAGGTCCTCCCCCATCCCGGAAGGCTCCGCGTGCTCTTCAGCCTCGACGGGACCGGCCGCCTCTCCGCCCGGGGCCGCGACCACCGGCTCCCGGCCGGCAGCGCTCTCGTGACCCGCGCCTCGACGGTGCAGTACGCGGCGGCGCTCAGTCCGTGGGCGCGCTTCGAGTGGCAGCTGCGCCCCTCGGTGCTCCGCGCGAGCGAGTTCGCCTCGCTCACGGACCGGGTCCTCGCCCTCCCCGAGGCCTACTGGCGCGCACTCACCGGTGCGGCGAACACTGTCCTCACTTTCGGCGTCGAGCCCTCGGACGCGGCCTTCGAGCACTTCGAGATCGCGAGCGAGCACCTCCTGGCCTCGGCCTTCTCGGCGCTGCTGCCCTCCTCCGACCGGGAGGACCGGTCCCCCGCCGCCGTGTACGCGAACGGCACGCGCCTGATCGAGCGGCACTACCGCGACCGCTCCTTCACGGTGGAGACGCTCGCGGAGAGTCTCGGCGTGTCGGTCAGCCACCTGCACCGGGCGTTCTCGGCCGCCGGCACCACCCCTCGTCAGCGGATCGAGCGCGCGCGGGCCTTCGAGGCGCAGCGCCTCCTCGACGAGCTCGGCCCGCGGGCGGCGACGGACCTGGACCGCGTGGCGCGGTCGGCCGGCTTCAGCTCGCGGATCCACATGCAGCGGACCCTCCGCCGGATCGACGACGCGGGCTGACGTGCGCCGCCGCGTCCCCCGCGCCGGACGGGCTCCCGGCGAGGAGGCGCCCTGAGTGGCTCCCCCGGTCCGGCGGCGCGACGGAACGTCCACGGTCGGGCATGGAACCTCGTCGCGGCCCGTTCCGCGTCGACCGGAGGCCGGACGTTCGGCAGGATCGGCGCGTCCACCACCCCTCGCACGAAAGAAAGAAAAGGAACACCATGACGGACACCAACGCCCTGGACCCGACGGCAGCGCACTCGCGCTCCCTCCCACCGCGGATCGACTCGACCGGCGGGGGGCCCGCCCGGCGGACGATCATGTCGGGTGCGGCCTGGTCCGTCCCCGTCGTCGCCGCGGCGGTCGCGACCCCCGCGGCCGCCGCGTCCACCGGCCTCACCCTCGCCTTCGACGCCCCGGCGTACTCCTTCCCCGCCTGCACCACGAGAACGGTCTCCGTCCTCGCCACGACCAACGGCGCTCCCGCTGCCGGCGACACGGTCACCATCACTCTCCCCGCCGGCCTGACCAGCGGCGGCGCGCAGACCGTCAGGGCGACGACCGGCGCGGACGGACGCGTGAGCATCCCGGTCACGGCCGGGAACGTGGCGCAGAACGGCATCACCCTCTCCGCCGTCTCCGGCGCCGCGGGCGCGACGGCGACCGCGAGCACCACCGCGACCACGGGGACCGCCGTCCGGTACGTCACCGACGGCGGACGGACGACGACGGAGTCGAACGGCAACGTGCCCTCGGGAGCCAAGACCGTCGGACCCCGGTACTACCTGACGGAGTCGGGCGAGCTCTATCACGGCGGGGGGCGGATCGCGCGCGGCGTCACCAGCGTCCAGGGCTTCCGCGACGAGCAGAACCGCGACGTCGCCGACTTCGTCGTCGACGGCGTCTTCTACCGCTTCGTCACCGGAGAGGCCGCGCCGAAGGCCATCGGGAGCGGCGTGCCGGCCGGATCGACGGTCCATGCGCCCGCCTTCTACGTCACACCGAACGGCGAGCTGCGGCGCGCCGGCGGAGCCCTCGTGACCACCGGAGTGACGAGCGCGGACTCCTTCCGCGACCAGAGCAACAACGACGTCATCGACGTGATCGTCGGCTCGGAGCTCGTCCGCTACATCTCCTCCACGAAGAACCAGGTCTACGCCAGGAACGTTCCGGCAGGATCGACGGCCTTGGCGCCCTCCTACCACCTGACGCCGGACGGGCGCCTCTTCAACAGCAGCATCCTGGTCGCCACCGGGGTGACCAGTGCCGACGCCTACCGCGATCGACAGAACCGTGACGTCGTGGACGTGATCCAGAACGGCGCTCTCGTCCGGTACGGCGCGTTCGCGGACAGGACGCAGCCGCAGATCCGCGTCGCCTCCGGTGTGCCCTCCGACGCCACCATCTTCGCGCCGGACGCCTACGTGACCCGGGACGGCCGGGCCTTCGTCAGCGGCGTGCTGGTCGCCACCGGAGTCTCCTCGGCGTTCGGATTCCTCGACTTGCAGAACCGCAACGTGCTCGACACGATGACCAACGTCCTGTGCCCGTGACGCACGGGATCGGCCGCTGATCCGGTCCTGCCCCGCCGCACGCGGGTCCGAGGGAGGCGTCCCGCGGGTCCCTGTGCGGCGGGACAGGACCAGTCCGTCCTCGGGATGCAGCGTCCTCCAGAAGCGCGGACGCACCTGCTGCGGACCGCGCGGATCGGACGCACCGGTCCGGACGAGGACGGCTCGTCACGGAGCGCTCTTCGGGGTCAGCCGCCGGCGAACGGCGGCAGGACGTCGACCGCGGCATCGGGACGCAGCGGCGTGGCCCTGTTCGCGGTCGACACGCCGTCGACCAGGTAGGTGCACCGTGCGAGCACGTCGGCGGCCGAGGGCGCGGAGGCGACGAGTCTCTCCTCGAGAGCGCCCAGGTCGGGCACCTCGTCGAGCTCGTCGGAACCACGGCCGAGGGCGGCCTTGGCCGCCGCGAAGTAGCGGACCCGCATGCTCATCCGCCGATCGCGCTCATCGTGCGCTCGGGCTGCACGAAGCCCGCCCGGTTCATCTCGTGTCCCGCGGGCTTGGCCCACATCGCCCCGCGCCAGAGCTGGGCGACCTCGTGGTCGTCCGCGCCCGCGCGCATCGGGCCGAGCAGGTCCGTCTCCTCGTTCGAGAAGAGGCAGCTGCGGACACCTCCCTCGGCGGTGAGCCGGGTGCGGCGGCAGTCGTCGCAGAAGTTCTCGGTGACGGACGCGATGATCCCCACCTGGCCGAGCACCTCGGACCCCCCGGCCTCGCGGACGTCGAAGAGCTCGGCGGGGGCGCCGTCACGGGGGGCCGCGTGCGGGCTGAGCGAGAAGCGCTCCGAGAGCAGCGCCCGGATGTCCGCGGCGGTGATCATGGTCGCGCGGTCCCAGCCGTGGTCGGCGTCGAGCGCCATCTGCTCGATGAAGCGGAGCTGGTGGCCTCCCGCGAGGGCCCAGGCGAGCAGCTCCGGGGCCTCGTGGTCGTTGATCCCGGGCAGGAGCACCGCGTTGATCTTGGTCTGGTCCAGGCCGGCGGGACCGAGCGCGTCGATGCCCGCGAGCACGCGGTCGAGGAACGGGCGACGGGTGACCTTCGCGAAGGTCTCGGCGCAGATCGAGTCGAGCGAGACGTTGACGCGGTTCAGGCCGGCGTCGGCGAGCGCCGCCGCCCGACCGGACAGGCCGATCGCGTTCGTGGTGAGCGAGATCTCGGGGCGCGGGTCGAGGGAGGCGACGTCGCGGATGATGTCGACGAGGTCCTTGCGCAGGAGCGGCTCGCCGCCGGTGAAGCGGATCTGGCGGACGCCGAACTGCTCCACGGCGATGCGCGCGAGGCGGAGGATCTCCTCACGGCTGAGCAGGGACGCGGGCGGCTGGAACGGCAGGCCCTCCGCCGGCATGCAGTAGGTGCAGCGCAGATTGCACTTGTCCGTCAGCGAGATCCGCAGATCGTCCGCGACGCGCCCGTAGGTGTCCAGGAGGAGCGGGGTGGCGGGGCGGTCGGCCGGGAGGACCGCGCTGCGCTGTCGGGGCCGGAAGCCCGGGATCCCCAGTGCTGTGCTCATCCGCTCACACTACGCCGCGGAACCGGGCGCGACCCGGCAAGATGGACTCGGTCCCGCCGCCGGTCGGGCTCCGCCGCTCGCGAGAGGACACGATGACCTCGATCGACCTGCACGCCGCCCGGGTGCGGGCGCTGCTCGCGCCGCTGGCCACGCGGGGCGCCCGCGAGACGCTGAGCCTGGAGCCGGCCGCCGTCGCCGCCGATCCGGGCGCGTACGACCGGCGGGTCCTCGCCCGCTCCGTCGACTCCCCGCTCGACCTGCCGCGCTTCGACAACTCGCAGATGGACGGCTTCGCGGTGCGGGCGGCCGACCTCGACGCGGCGGCGCCGGAGCATCCCGTCGCCCTGCCCGTCTCGGCGCCGATCCCGGCGGGCGACCGGGCGCCGCGGCACGAGCCCGGCACGGCGACACCGATCATGACCGGCTCGCCGCTGCCGGAGGGGGCCGACGCCGTCGTCCCGGTCGAGCGCGTCGATCCTCCGCGCTTCCCCGCGGCGGGCAGCGTCGCCTTCGCGCATCCGGTGGTGCCGGCGACCTTCGTCCGCGCCCGGGGCAGCGACGCCCGCCGCGGCGAGCTCGCCCTCCCGGCCGGCACGGTCCTCCGCGCGGCCCACTACGGACTCCTCGCCTCCCTCGGGTTGACCGAGGCGGAGGTGCTGCCGCGACTCCGGGTGCTCGTCGTCCCCACCGGCAACGAGATCCGTCCCGCAGGCGCCGTCCTCGAGGAGGCGCAGATCCACGACGCGAACGGCGCCCTGCTGGCCGAGGCCGTCCGCGAGGCGGGCGCGCTGCCCGTCGTCGCCGCCTGCACGAGCGATCGGGCCGAGGACCTCCTGTCGCTGCTCGAGGAGCACGCGGGCGCGGCCGACCTGGTGATCACGGTCGGCGGTGTCAGCGCGGGCGCCTACGAGGTCGTCCGCGACGCGCTCGGCCCGGCGGGCTCGGAGTTCGGCCACGTCGAGATGCAGCCGGGCGGCCCGCAGGGCCTCGGTCTCGTGCGCGTGGCCGAGGGGCTGCACCTGCCGGTCGTCTCGCTTCCCGGGAACCCGGTGAGCGCCCTGGTCTCGTTCGAGGTGTTCCTCCGGCCCTTGCTGCGCTCGCTCGCGGGACGGACGCCCGCCGAGCGGCCGCGTCTCCGTGCGCGCCTCGGCACGGCGCTCGATTCGCCCGCGCACCTGCACCAGATCCGCCGCGGAGTCCTCGACGACGAGGGCCTCGTGCACCCGGTGGGCGGGCCCGGCTCGCACCTGCTGGCGTCCTACGCCCGCTCCACCGTGCTCATCCACGTCCCCGTCGGGACGGACCACGCAGCGACCGGCGACACGGTCGAGATCTGGAGGATCGATGACTGAGAGCGATCGGCTCACCCATGTGCGCGGCGACGGAGCCGTGCACATGGTCGATGTGAGCGCGAAGGAGGTCACGGCGCGCACCGCCGCCGCCGAGGGCTACGTCGAGACCTCACCCGAGGTGGTGCGGCTCCTCGAGCAGGGCGAGCTGCCCAAGGGCGAAGCGCTCGGCGTCGCGCGGATCGCCGGGATCCTCGGCGCGAAGGCGACCTCGACCCTCATCCCGCTCTGCCACCCGCTGGCGCTGGACGGCGTCGACGTGGACCTCGAGCCGCAGGACGGCCGCGTCCGGATCGAGGCGCGCGTGCGCACGACCGGGCGCACCGGCGTCGAGATGGAGGCGCTGACCGCGGTCAGCGTGGCCGCTCTCACGGTCTACGACATGATCAAGGCGGTCGATCGCGGTGCCGCGATCACCGGTATCCGTGTGCTCGCGAAGGCGGGCGGGAGGAGCGGCTCGTGGACGAGCGGAGGAACCCCGTGACGCGGCGGGCGGTGGCGGTCGTCGCCTCCACCCGTGCCGCCTCCGGCGTGTACGAGGACCGGACGGGACCGGCGCTGGAGGCCTGGTTCACCACCCGCGGCTGGGAGTCGCGGGTGGTCGTCGTGGCCGACGGCGACGCGGTGGGCGAGGCGATCGCCGACGCGATCGGCAGCGGAGTCGACGTCGTCGTGACCACCGGCGGGACGGGCGTCGCCCCGAGCGACGTCACCCCGGAGCAGACCGCCCCCCTCCTGGAGCGGCCCCTGCCCGGCCTCGCCGAGGCGGTGCGCGCCAAGGGCGCCGCCCACGTCCCGACCGCCGTGCTCAGCCGCGGGCTCGCCGGCGTCAGCGGCCGCACCGTCGTGGTGAACCTCCCCGGCTCCCCCGGCGGCGTCCGCGACGGGATCGACGTGCTCGACCCGGTGATCGGGCACCTCCTCGATCAGCTCGGAGGCGGCGACCATGCCCGCTGAGCCGGTCGCCCTCGCCCGGCTCGCGGCCGAGGCCATCACCGTCGACGAGTGCGAGCAGGCGGTCGACTCCCCGACGCACGGCGCCGTCGTGACCTTCGCGGGCGTCGTCCGCGACCACGACGAGGGCCGCGGCGTGCTCCGGCTGTCCTACGAGGCGCACCCGGACGCCCCCGCCGCACTCCTCGCCTCCGCCCGCCGCATCGCCGAGCGCTGGCCCGACGTCCGGATCGCCGCCGTGCACCGGGTCGGCGACCTCGTGGTCGGCGACCTCGCCCTCGCCTGCGCCGTGGCCTCGGCCCACCGCGCGGCGGCCTTCGAAGCCTGCGCGGCACTGGTCGACGACATCAAGGCGTCGGTGCCGATCTGGAAGGAGCAGTCCTTCGTCGACGGCAGCTCGGAGTGGGTCGCGAGCCTCGGCTGATCTTCCTTCGAGCCCGTCCCCGCCGGGCTCGGCGCAGTCGGCCGGAGAGGGTGGTCACGTTTCGCAGAGCGGGGAGCGATCGCCTAGATCGATCCGCTGGCACGCGGATCGATCGTTCGGCTCGGGGGTGTTTCACACCGAGCCCGTCCCCGCCGGGCTCGGCGCAGTCGGCTTTCCGGCGTGGATGCGATTCGCAGAGCGGGGAGCGACCGCCTAGACCGATCCGCTGGCACGCGGATCGATCGTTCGGCTCGGGGGGAGAGCGAGGGGGTGGCGGGTCGACATCGGGAGGTCGCCCACTGATCCGCAAGGTCGGGGCCCGGGGTGTGGCGCAGCGGATGGCGGATCCGCCGGGGGGACGGGGAGCGGAGCCGCGGGAGGACGGGGTGGGGAAACACGGGCGTCACACGGGTGGGGTTCACTGGGGGGAGACGCCCGACGGGCGCGGGACGGAGGCGCTGCATGGACCTGAACACGATCCAGCGCGTCCGGGTGGTGCGCGAGCGCTCCGAGCTGGCGGGCCGCGGGCCGCGCTCAGCGGTCATCGGAGGCGGCTCCTGGGTGTTCTCCCTCCCCCACGACCACCTCGACGAGCTCCTCGACTTGCAGGGATTCGCGTGGGAGCCGATCGTGCGCACGGACGCCGGGCTCTCGATCGCGGCGACCTGCACGCTCAGCGAGCTCGCCGCGATGCCCGACGCGGGCGACACCGCCCATCCGCTCTTCTTCCAGTGCTGCACGGCACTGCTGGGCTCCTTCAAGATCTGGAACGTCGCCACTGTCGGCGGCAACATCGCCAACGCCCTGCCCGCAGGACCGATGATCAGCCTCGCCGCCGCGCTCGACGCCACCGCCCTCGTCTGGCGGGCCGACGACTCGGACGTCGCCGTGCCGGTCGCCGAGCTCGTGACCGGCAACATGACCACTTCCCTGGCCCAGGACGACGTCATCCGCTCGATCGAGATCCCGCTCTCCTCCCTCCGGGCGCGCACCGCGTTCCGCAAGACGGCGCTCTCCCCTCTCGGACGCTCCGGCGCCGTCGTCATCGGCCGCCTCGACACCGACGGCGCGTTCGTGCTCACGATCACCGCGGCGACCGTCCGGCCGGAGCTGCTCCGCTTCGCCGCCGTTCCCTCCTCGGCCGAGCTCGCCGCGGCCGTCGACGGCGTCGCGACCTGGTTCACCGACCCGCACGGAGCCGCCGACTGGCGCCACGCCGTCGTCCGCGTGCTCGCCGAGGAGATCCGCACCGAGCTGACCGGAGGGGCCCGATGAGGTTCACCGTCAACGGAGAGCCGGTCGACGCCTCCCCCCGCCCCGGCCAGGTGCTGCGCACCCTCCTCCGCGACCACGAGCACTTCGAGGTGAAGAAGGGGTGCGACGCCGGCGACTGCGGCGCCTGCTCCGTCCTCGTCGACGGGACGCCGTTCCACTCCTGCCTCTACCCCGCCCACCGCGTCGAGGGGCGCGAGGTGACGACAGCGGCCGGCCTCTGCACGCCCGAGGAGCCGAGCGCGGTGCAGGAGGCGTTCGTCGAGGCCGGCGCGTTCCAGTGCGGCTTCTGCACGGCCGGCATGGTGGTCACGGCCACGGCGCTCGACGGAGTCCGCGCCGAGGACGTGCCGCGGCTGATGAAGGGCAACCTCTGCCGGTGCACGGGCTACCGCCCTATCCGCGAGGCCGTGACGGGCGCCTGCGCGTCCGGGCACGGCGCGCACGCGGCCGAGCCGTCCGGAGCGGATCGCACGGAGGCCTCGGTCCGCGGACGGCACGCGGCCCCGCCGTCGGGTCTCACCCCCGTCCGCCGCACCGGTCGCCCGTCGGCCGAGGAGTCCCGGGTCGGCCGCTCGCTCGGCGCGCCCGCCGGCCGGCGGATCGTCCAGGGCCGCGAGCCGTTCACCCTCGACGTCGCCGTGCCCGGCCTGCTGCACGTGAAGGTCGTCCAGAGCCCGCACGCCCACGCGCGCATCCGCTCGATCGACACGACCGCCGCCCGCGCGATGCGGGGCGTCGTCGCGGTCCTCACCGCCGAGGACGTCCCGGACGTCCTCTACTCCACCGCCCGCCACGAGTCCCGGCTCGACGACCCGGACGACACCCGCATGCTCGACACCGTCGTCCGGTTCCGCGGGCAGCGCGTGGCCGTGGTGGTCGCGGAGTCGGTGGCCGAGGCGGAGGCGGCCTGCCGCGCCGTCGAGGTCGACTACGAGGTGCTGCCCGCCGTCTTCGACCCGGAGGAGGCGCGCTCCCCCGGCGCGCCGCTCCTGCACGCCGACAAGGATCCGATCGCCTCGCGCATCGCCCGGCCGGAGGCGAACGTCGTCGCGGAGCTCCACGGAGAGTACGGGGACGTGGCCGCCGGACTCGCGGAGGCCGACGTGGTCGTCGAGGGCCGGTACTCGACCTCCCGGGTCGCGCACACGGCGCTCGAGACCCACGGCACCATCGGCTGGCTCGAGGGCGGAGAGCTGGTGCTGCGGACCTCGACGCAGGTGCCCTTCCTCGTGCGCGACGAGATCGCGCGCCTGTTCGACCGCGATCCGTCGACCGTCCGCGTCTTCACGGCACGGGTGGGCGGCGGCTTCGGCGGCAAGCAGGAGATCCTGACGGAGGACGTCGTCGCCCTCGCCGTGCTCGCCACCGGCCGGCCCGTGCAGTTCGAGTTCACCCGGAGCGACGAGTTCACGATGGCCCCCTGCCGACACCCGATGCGGGTCGGCGTCACGCTCGGCGCCCGGCGCGACGGACGGCTGACCGCCCTCGCCGTGGACGTGCTCTCGGACACCGGCGCCTACGGCAACCACGGACCCGGCGTGATGTTCCACGGCACCTCGGAGTCGGTCGCCGTCTACAGCGCGCCCAGCAAGCGCGTCGACGCGCAGGCCGTCTACACGAACAACCTCCCCTCGGGGGCGTTCCGCGGCTACGGCCTCGGGCAGGTGATCTTCGGCATCGAGTCGGCGATGGACGATCTCGCCCGCGAGCTCGGGATCGACCCGTTCGAGCTGCGGCGGATCAACGCGGTGCGCCCGGGCGAGCCGCTGGTGGTCACGCACGTCGAGGGCGACGACATCGGCTTCGCCTCCTACGGGCTCGACCAGTGCCTCGACCTCACCGAGGCGGCACTGGCCGGCGGCGGCGGCTCCCCCGCCCCCGACGGACCGGGGTGGCGGACAGGGCAGGGCTCGGCACTGGCGATGATCGCCACCATCCCACCGCGGGGCCACTTCTCGGAGGCGACCGTCACCGTCGACGCCGAGGGAGTGCTGACCATCGGCGTCGGCACGGCCGAGTTCGGCAACGGGACGACCACCGTGCACACGCAGCTGGTCGCGAGCGCCTTCCGCGCCTCGGCCGACCGGGTGCGGATCCGCCAGTCCGACACGGACGCGGCCCGCTACGACACCGGAGCGTTCGGCAGCGCCGGCACGGTGGTCGCGGGCAAGGCCGTCCACTCGGCCGCGACGCGCCTCCTCGCCGAGCTGCAGGCGCTCGCCAAGCGGCTGACCGGGCACGACGAGACCTTCGAGCCCGACGACGAGGGCCTGCTCGCTCCGGACGGCACCCGGGTCGCGTTCGCCGATCTGGTCCGTGCGGCCGGCGGACCGGTCACCGCGACCGGGAGCGAGGACGGCGCTCAGCGCTCGCTCGCGTTCAACGTCCAGGGCTTCCGCGTCGCGGTGCACGAGCCGACGGGCGAGGTGCGGATCCTGCAGTCGGTCCAGGCGGCCGACGCCGGCTTCGTGATCAACCCGGCGCAGTGCCGCGGGCAGGTCGAGGGCGGAGTGGCGCAGGCGATCGGCTCGGCGCTGTACGAGGAGGTGATCCTCGACGGCGAGGGCACCGTGACCACGGCGATCCTCCGGAACTACCACATCCCGCAGATGGCGGACGTGCCCGAGACCGAGGTGCTCTTCGCGGACACCGCCGACGAGCTCGGGCCGTTCGGCGCGAAGTCGATGAGCGAGGCGCCCTACAACCCGGTCGCCCCCGCACTCGCCAACGCCGTCCGCGACGCGATCGGCGTGCGGCCGACCGAGCTGCCGCTCTCCCGCGACCGGATCTGGCGGCTCCTGCACCCGGACGCCGCCCCGGTCGCGACCGTCGAGGCGGAGGCGCCGCCCGGTTGAACGACGACGGGCTGAGCGCCGATCGGCTGCCGCAGCTCAGACGCGCGACGCCAGCTCCGTGCTCGCCCGGGCGACCTCGCGGGCGATCGCGTCCTCGTCCGCGTTCACCAGCCGTCCCTCCCGCACCGTCGGGCGACCCTGCACCAGGATCAGGCTCAGCGGGGGCTGCGCTCCGAATGCGAGCGCCGCGACCGGGTCCGCGATGCCCGCGTGCTCGATCCCGTCGATCCGCCAGAGCGCGAGGTCGGCGAGCTTGCCGACCTCGATCGAGCCGATCTCGTCCTGCCGGCCGAGCACCCGGGCCCCGCCGATGGTGGCGACCGAGAGCGCCTGCCGGGCGCTCATCCGGTCGGCGCCGGCGCGCAGGCGGTTCATCAGCACCGCGGCGCGGATCTCGGAGCCGAGCTGACCGGACTCGTTCGACGCCGCGCCGTCCACGCCGAGGCCGACCGGGGCTCCCGCAGCCAGCAGCTGCGGGATCGGCGCGATGCCCGCCGCGAGCCGGCCGTTCGAGGACGGGCAGTGCGCGACTCCGGTGCCCGTGGCCGCGAACTTCGCGATCGCGTCGGCGTCGAGGTGGACGCAGTGCGCCATCCAGACGTCGTCGCCGAGCCAGCCGAGCGACTCCAGGTGGTCGGTGGGCGAGAGGCCGAACGCCTCCCGCGTGTAGGCGTCCTCCTCCACGGTCTCGGAGCCGTGGGTGTGCAGCCGGACCCCGAGCTGACGGGCGAGGACGGCCGACTCGCGCAGCAGGTCGGTGGTCACCGAGAAGGGCGAGCACGGGGCGATCGCGACCCGCACCATCGCGTCGGCGGAGGCGTCGTGGTACCGCTGGACCGCCTCTCCGCTGGCCTGGAGCGCGGCCGCCGTGGTCTCGACGGCGAAGTCCGGCGGGAGGCCGCCCCGGGACTCGCCGAGGTCCATCGACCCGCGGGTCGCGTGCAGCCGGAGGCCGAGGGTGCCGGCCGCGTCGACGATGCCGCCGACGATGTCGCCGGAGCCCCGTGGGAAGACGTAGTGGTGGTCGGCGACGGTGCTGCAGCCGGACCGGGCGAGGACGCCCATCGCGCCGAGGGCGGCGGAGCGGGTCAGGTCGGCGTCGATGCGGGACCATGCGGGGTAGAGCGCGACGAGCCAGTCGAAGAGGATCGAGTCCTGCGCCCAGCCGCGGGTGAGCCACTGGTAGAGGTGGTGGTGCGTGTTGACGAGCCCGGGAGTGAGCAGGTGGCCGCGGCCGTCGACCCGCGTGAGCGCGATCGCCTCCTGCGCCGGCAGGCCCGTCGGGGACCGTCCGTCGAGGGCCCACGCCGGAGGGTCGCCGGCTCCGACGGCGACGATGCGGGAGTCGTCGACGACGACGTGGCCGACGGGGTGCTCGGTCCCGTGCGCGTCGACGGTGGCGACGTGGGCTCCGGTGAGGACGTGGCGCTGCATGCCCCGAGCATGGCAGCGCGGTGTTTCGCGGCCGTTTCCCGCCGGAGTGCGAGCAGGCCGGCGCGATCACGACGGCGCGCCGTTAGGGGAGGACGTGCGGCTCAGCGCGCCGCGTGGATCGGGCCCGAGCGCCCCGCGAGCGGCTCCCCGGACGTCCCCGTGCGCGCGGCGAGGACCTCCGCGAGGATCGACACGGCCGTCTCCTCCGGCGTCGACGCGCCGATGTCCAGGCCGATCGGCGAGTGCAGGCGGGCGAGGGCCTCCTCCGTCACTCCCGCCTCGCGCAGCAGCCGCAGCCGCCGCTCGTGGGTGCGCCGCGATCCCATCGCGCCGACGTAGGCGACCGGGAGCGCGAGCGCGGTCTCGAGCAGCGGGATGTCGAACTTCTCGTCGTGCGTGAGCACCGCGATCACGGTGCGCGAGTCGACCTCGGCGCGGGCGAGGTGGTCGGACGGCCACTCGACGAGGACCTCGTCGGCGCCGGGGAAGCGCTCGGCGGTCGCGAACACCGGACGCGCGTCGCAGACGGTCACGCGGTAGCCGAGCAGGGCGCCGGCGGAGCAGAGCGCGGCGGAGAAGTCGACGGCGCCGTAGATCAGCAGGCGCGGCCGCTCGGCGTGCACGACGTAGGCGATCTCGAGCTCGGCACCTCGGCAGGCGGTCTCGACCGTGGCCGAGCGGCCGGAGGCCAGGCGCGCCTCGCGCTCGGCGAGGATGCGGCGGGCGGTGTCCTCGTCCAGGTGCGGGCCGACGACGTCCTGGAGGCGCGTCGCTCCGGTGAGCACGAGGCCGATCAGCTCCTCCGGGCCGCCGACGACGATCGCCAGCGCGGCCGAGCGGCCGGCGCGGGCGGCGCGCAGCTCGGCGAGGACCGCGGTGGAGCCGGAGTCGACGACCTGGCCGAACACGCGCAGCTGCCCCCCGCAGGACAGGCCGGCGGCGAAGGCCGCCTCGTCGTCGAAGCCGAAGTGCTCGGACGCGCTGCTCGAGGTGCCGAGCACCTCCTGGGCCAGCGCGTACGCCTGCGCCTCGACGCAGCCGCCGGAGATCGAGCCGATCGCCCGCCCCTCCGCGTCCACCGCCATCGAGGAGCCGAGAGCGCGGGGAGCCGAGCCGAAGACGTGCGTGACCGTGACGACCGCGACGCTCCCGCCCCCCTCGACGCGCTCGAGCAGGGGGGCGGCGATGTCGAGCACGACGGCCTCCTCTTCTCGGACGGGAGGCGACGGCGCCGGGGCAGCGGGGAGGCCGGGCGGAGCCGCCGACGGGCGCTCACACGCAGGAAACATGCCGAGTATAGGGTCGATCCATGCCTGACGACGCTCCCTTCCTCGACCTCGTGATCCGCGCCTCCGACGTGCTGACCGAGAACGGCCGGCGTCCGGCCAGCATCGCGATCGCCGAGGGCCTGATCGTCGCGGTCGGCGAGCGGGACGCCCCCTGGCGGACCACGGAGGAGATCGTCCTCCCCGAGGGCCAGGTCCTGATCCCGGGGATCGTCGACACCCACGTGCACGTCAACGAGCCGGGCCGCACGGAGTGGGAGGGCTTCGCCTCCGCCACCCGCGCCGCCGCCGCCGGGGGCGTCACCACGATCATCGACATGCCGCTGAACTCGATCCCGCCGACCACCACGGTGGCGGGGCTCGAGGCCAAGCGCGCGGCCGCCGGGCCGCAGGCGCAGGTGGACGTCGGCTTCTGGGGCGGGGCGATCCCCTCGAACCTCGGCACGCTGCGCGAGCTCCACGACGCGGGCGTCTTCGGCTTCAAGTGCTTCCTCTCGCCGAGCGGCGTGGACGAGTTCCCGCACCTGAGCCGGGAGCAGCTCGTCGAGGCGATGCGCGAGATCGCCGCCTTCGACGGACTGCTGATCGTGCACGCCGAGGACCCGGCCGAGCTGGAGGCGAGCGCGCTGGAGCCCGACGCCTCCTACGGCGCGTTCGTCGACTCCCGCCCGCCCGCCTCCGAGCGCAGCGCGATCCTGCACGTGATCGAGGCCGTCCGCGAGACCGGCTGCCGCGCGCACATCCTGCACCTCTCCTCCGCCGACGCGCTGCCGCTCCTGCGCGAGGCCAAGGCCGAGGGGCTGCCGATCACAGCCGAGACCTGCCCGCACTACCTCACCTTCGACGCCGGCTCGATCCCCGACGGCGGCACACAGTTCAAGTGCTGCCCGCCGATCCGCGACGAGCGCAACCGCGAGCTGCTCTGGAAGGGGCTGCTCGACGGGACGATCGACATCATCGCCTCGGACCACTCCCCCGCCACCGCCGAGCTGAAGCTCCCCGCCGGCGGCGACTTCGGCGTCGCCTGGGGCGGGATCTCGGGACTCGAGCTGAGCTTCCGCGCGGTCTGGACCGGGGCCCGCGAGCGGGGCATCCCGCTCGAGCAGGTCGTCGCCTGGATGTCCACGGCGACCGCCGCGTTCGCCGGGCTCGGCCAGAAGGGCCTGCTGCACGCGGGATCCGACGCCGACCTGGTCGCGTTCGACCCGGAGGCGCAGTGGCGCGTGGACGTCGACGCCCTCTCGCACCGGAACCCCGTCTCGGCCTACGAGGGCCGCGTCCTCCGCGGCGCCGTCCCCGCCACCTGGGTCGGCGGCCGACGCGTCACCGCCGCGACGGTCCCGCCCGCCGGGCGCCTCCTCAGCCGCCCCTGACCTCGACCCGCCGATGCCCCGCCTCCCTGACGACACCTCGGGGGGCTCGACCGCTCACGCCGAGCGCCGCCGTGTCATCGGCAGGTTTCGAGTGTGTGAACGGGGGCGGGTCGGAGCCGCGGAGCGGGCGGATCGCACAAGACTCGGAGTCCCGGCGGCGGCTCCTCGGGATGCTCCGCCGGTGCGCGGAGCCCCCGGCAGGCGCGAGGCTGGCAGACGGGCTCGCAGGAGCCGCGAGCAGGACGGGCACCACCGCGTGACCGGGCCCGGCCGCACGGAACGGACAGGAGCGGACATGTCGATCATCCTCGGGGACCACCAGTACGGGAAGGCCGAGAACCGCGTCGTGCGGATCTACCGCGAGACCCCGCGGCACGAGATCCACGACGTCAACATCTCCACGGCCCTCCGCGGCGACTTCGAGGCCGCGCACCGAGAGGGCGACCAGTCGGCCGTCCTGCCCACGGACACGCAGAAGCAGACGGCGTACGCCTTCGCCAAGGAGAAGGGCCTGCGCTCGATCGAGCCCTACGGCCTCGAGCTGGCCCGCCACTTCGTCGACGGCTACGAGCCCGTCCACGGCGCCCGCATCGAGATCGAGGAGTTCGCCTGGGAGCGCGTGCTGGTGGACGGGCGCGAGCACGACCACACCTGGGTCCGGAAGGGCCAGGAGACGCGGATCGCGTCGGTCACGGTCGAGGGCTCGGGCGACGAGCGGCGGATCTGGATCACCGGCGGCTTCAAGGACCTCACGATCCTGAAGTCCACGGGGAGCGAGTTCCACGGCTTCCTCACCGACCCCTACACGGTCCTCCAGCCGACGAACGACCGGGTGATGGCGACCTCGCTGGTCGCGAAGTGGCGCTTCGCCCTGAGCGAGGACGAGATCGCGGCGATGGACTGGGAGGCGGTCTACGCGGGCGTCAAGGCGCTCATGACGAGCCGCTTCGCGACCGTGCACTCCCTCGCCCTCCAGCAGACGCTCTTCGAGATGGGGAAGGCGGTCCTGGAGGAGTACCCGCAGATCGTCGAGATCCGTCTCTCCGCGCCGAACAAGCACCACTTCGTCTACGACCTCTCGCCCTTCGGCGTCGAGAACGACAACGAGGTCTTCCACGCCGCCGACCGCCCCTACGGGCTGATCCAGGCGAGCGTCACCCGCGACGACGCGCCGCCCGCGGGATCCGCCTGGACCGCCTACACGGGCCTGGTGTGACCGGCGCCGGGGGCGTCCACCGGGGGCACGTGCTGCACGTCGCCGGGGGTGCGACGCTCGCGACCGCGCGGGAGTCGCTGGTGTCGATCCCGGACGGCGCTCTCGCCGTGGACGAGGACGGCACGATCGCCTGGGTCGGTCCGTACCGCGAGCTGCCGGACCGCTTCGCGCTCCTGCCGGTCTCCGGCGACGCCGCGTCGGTCCTGCTGCCCGGCTTCGTCGACGCGCACGTGCACTTCCCCCAGACGTTCTCGACCGACGGCTTCGGCGGCGGCCAGCTGCTCGAGTGGCTCGACCGGACGGTGTTCCCCTCGGAGGCGCGGCTCGCCGACCCGGAGTTCGCCGACGTCGTCGCGCGAGCCTTCACCCGGCGGCGGGTGGCCGCGGGCACGACCGCCGCGATGGTCTTCGGCTCCGCGTTCCCGGCCGCGCAGGACGCCCTCTTCGAGCGCACCCGCGAGGCGGGGCTGCGGATCGTGTCGGGGCGCGGGATCCAGACCACGGGCCCGGCCTCGGCGGCGCCCCTGATCACCTCGGAGGAGGAGGCGCTGACGCTCGCGTCGGAGGAGATCGACCGCTGGCACGGGAGGAACCCGCTCCTGCAGGTCGCGCTCGTCCCGCGGTTCTCGCTGTCCGTCACTCCCCGGACCCTCGGAGCGCTCGGCGACCTCTACGACGACGTCCGCGGACGCGGCGTCTACGTGCACAGCCACCTCAACGAGAACGACCGGCCCGGCGACGGCGAGATCGCCGCCGTGCTCGGCTCGTACGGCACCCGCAGCTACCTCGACACCTACGACGGGCTCTTCCTCCCCGGCTCCGCGCGCGGAGGATCCTCCCTCCTCGGGCCGCGCACGATCCTCGCCCACGCCGTGCACTGCCAGGACGCGGAGCTGCACCGGATGGAGGAGACCGGCACCTCGATCGCCCACTGCCCGACCTCGCAGCAGTTCCTCGGCTCCGGCACCATGCCCTGGCGCCGGACCGTCGCCTCGGGGGTCACCGTTGCCCTCGGTTCGGACGTGGGCGCGGGCGACGAGTGGCTGCTGGCGCGAGTGGCGAACGACGCCTTCAAGGTGCACCTCTCGGAGCCCGGCGACGCGGCCGTCGCCCTGCATCCGGCCGAGCTCCTGTTCACGGCGACGCTCGCCGGCGCGCGGGCGCTCGACCAGGAGGACCGGTTCGGCAGCCTCGACCCCGGGAAGGACGCGGACTTCCTCCGCATCGAGCCCGACCGGTGGGAGCCGCTCGCCGACGTCCTCGCCCACGGGATCCGCGCGGACGACGAGGAGGAGGCGACGGCCCAGCTGCTCTTCGCCCTGCTGATGACCCTGCGCGAGCCGGCGATCGCCGCGGTGCACGTCCGGGGCAGGCGGATCGCGCCTCCGGAGTGACGGGGCCGGCCGGGGCGGCGCGGTGCGGACCGCGCGCACTCGGCCGTCAGCGCAGGCGCAGCGCCAGGAACAGGTCGGCGCGGTCCGCGGTGTCCGACAGGTCGCGCTGCGTCAGCTCCTCCACCCTCGCGATGCGGTACCGCACCGTGTTCAGGTGCAGGTGCGTCTGCTCCGCCGTGCGCACCCACGAGCCGCCGCAGTCGAGGAACGCCGCGAGCGTGGCGACCAGCTGCGAGCCGTAGCGCGCGTCGTGCTCGATGAGCCGCCCGAGCACCAGCTCGACGAACACCGAGCGCAGGTGGTCGGGGACCGCGCTCAGCAGCTGCACGGCGGAGGTGACCTCCCCGGAGTCGCTGACCCGCACCGGAGCGTCGTCGCCCGGAGAGCCCGGCAGCAGCATCCCGTAGCGTGCCGAGCGGAGGGCGCCGCCGAGCGCGGGCAGCGGAGTCGCGGCGCTCGTCCCGACGCGCAGCACGGCGCCCGGCCACGCGGCTCCCGCTCGTCGCAGCGCCGAGGTGACGACGGCGAGCGGATCCGCGCCGGTGGGGATCGCATCGGTCGCCTCGGTGGGCAGCACCGCCACCGCGCAGCCCTGGGCGTCGCGTCCGACCACGGCGCGGCCCAGGTGCGCGGCGGCGTCGACCAGGACACGGCGCGCCAGGTCCGGGGGCGCGTCGCCCTCGAACTCGGCGGCGACCACGGCGCACCGCCCGGCGCCGCCGAGTCCGAGCTGCCGCAGGTACACCGCGGCCTCGGGCTGCTCGCTGTCCTCCTCCACGAGCTCGAGCAGGCGGTCGGCGAGAGCGGAGTCGGCCGAGAGCGCCGCCTCCCGCTGCAGCCGGTAGACCCCCACGACTCCGGCGAGCTCGGTCACGGCGTCCAGCACTGCGGCGGGCCAGTCGTTCCAGTCGCCCCCGACGACGACCAGCCAGGAGGTGGCGCGGTGCTCGCCCGCTCCGGCGACGGTGAGGACCGACAGGGCGCCGCCGCGGGAGTCCGCGACCACGACCGGGCTGCGCCGGGCCGTGAGCGCCGCGTGCACGACCCGCTCGATCTCCCCCAGCCCCAGGGGCGAGGCGGAGGCCGCGGTCCGGCCGGTCGCGGTCAGCACCGACACGGGGAGTCCGAGCTCGCGCGAGGTGCGCGTGACGAGCTCGTCGAGCTGCTGCCCCCGGTAGACCTCGGTCAGCAGCTCCCGCTGGCGGGCGAGGGCGGCCGTCAGCCGGGCCACGCGGTCGCCGGCGAGGGCGTTCGACAGGTGCGCCGTGATCGCGCCGAACGACACATCGGCCGGCACGGCGATCAGCGGGACGTCGTGCTCGCGGCAGGCGACGACGAGGTCGTCCGGCACGAAGCCCAGCAGCCCCTCGCCGGCGAGCAGAGCGCTGGCACCCGAGTCCGCGACCGCGGCGACGAAGGCCGCGCTGTCCTGGGCGTCCCGACGCCAGACCAGACCGGTCAGCACCAGCTGGTCGCGCGAGATGTAGCGGCGCGGATCGAGGAGATCGGTCGTGAAGATACCGTCGACCGGCCGCGCGAGCGCCCCGTCGCCGGCGACCAGCACGCGCAGCCGCAGCTGCGGCGCGTCGAGGACGTCCTGTAGCTGCATCAGCTGCCCCGGTAGGTCGAGTAGGCGAAGGGGCTGAGCAGGAGCGGGATGTGGAAGTGCGCCTCCTCGTCGTCGAGGCGGAAGGCGACGACGACCTCGGGGTAGAACGACTCGGTGCCCGAGGCGGCGAACCAGGCGCCGGTGTCGAAGACGACCCGGTGGACCCCGGCGGCCAGGCGCTCCGGCCCGAAGGCCGCCACGCGGCCGTCGTCGTCGGTGCGGGCCTCGGCGAGGCGCTCCCAGCCGGAGCCGACACGGGCGTCGAGAGCCACCGGGACCCCGCGCGCGGGGCGGCCGCGGACGGCGTCGAGCACGTGGGTGGTGACGTGGCTGGCGTGCCCGCTCATCGTGCGGCCTCCGCCCGGACGAGGCGCCCGTCGTCGAGGCCGCGGACGCGCAGCACCGTGATCTCCCGCAGCTGCTCCGCGACGATGCGGGCCTCCGTCTCGTCGTCGAGCCCGAGCCTCCGCTCCAGCTCCGCGACGACCTCGGCCCGGTCGCGGCCGGCCGCGCGGAGGAGGAACACGCGCCCGAACCGCTCCTCGTAGGCGCGGTTGCCGGCCAGCAGCCGCCGGGTCAGCTCCTCGTCGCCCGTGCGGCTCGCCGCCTGCTCCGCGGCCGAGAACGCGGAGGAGCGCCCCGCGCCCGCGTGCCGCTCGCCGATCCGGGGGTGGTCGGCCAGCGCCGCCTCCACCTCCTCCTCGGTGAGCGTGCGCGCGGCCCGCTCGGCCGCGTCGGCGAGCGCGTCGGCCGACGGGTAGGGCGCGCCGGAGGCGACCTCGTCGGCCCAGCGGGGGACGGCGAGGCACGCGAGCAGCACGTCGCGGGCGGTCTCGGATCGGGTGTCGGTCATGCGGTCTCCTTCGTCCGGCGGAGCAGGGGCTCGGCCTGCGGCACGATGGTCGGATGGATCTGGTCGGGAGTCGGGACCTCGTCGGGCTGGTGCTCGCGGCGGGTGCGGGGCGCCGGGCGGGCGGCCCGAAGGCGCTGCGGTGCGACGCGGCGGGAGTTCCCTGGGTGGAGCGAGCCGTCGAGAGGCTCCGCGCGGTGGGCTGCGAGCGGGTGCTCGTGGTCCTGGGCGCGGAGGCCGGACGGGCGCGCCTCCTGGTGCCGCCGTCCGCGGACGTGGTCGTCGCGGCGGAGTGGGAGAGCGGCCTCTCGGCGTCGCTCCGCGCGGGTCTCGCCGCGGCCGAGGGCGTCGCCGCGCTGGTCGCCCTGGTCGACCTGCCCGAGGAGCCGCCGAGCGTGGGGGCCCGGCTGCTCGCGGAGGCGCCGGTCGCGCCGGACGTGCTCGCCCGCGCGGTCTTCCGCGGTCGGCCCGGTCATCCGGTGCTGCTGGGACGGGACCACTGGCCGGAGCTCCTCGAGGGCGTGCACGGCGACTCCGGCGCGCGCGACCTGCTCCGCGCGAGGCGCGCGCGCGGGGTGGAGTGCGGCGATCTGTGGTCGGGAGCCGACCGCGACGGGCCGGACTGAGCGGTTCACGCCAGGCCCGCGTCGTCGAGGGCGGCGGCCAGCGCCCGCCAGGCCAGCGTCGCGCAGACGGAGCGGACGGGGTTGCCCGCCACCGCGAGCAGCGCCTGCTCCTCGCCGGCGAGTGCACCCTCCCGGTGCGCCATCGCCGCGAGGAACGCGTCGATCCGCTCCCGCATGTCCGACGCCGGCAGCCCGTCGAGACCGTCCACGAGCAGCGACGCGGATCCCCGCGAGACCTCGCACCCCCGCCCGCTCCAGGCGAGGCGCACCTGCTCCGCGCCGCCGTCGACGCGCAGCTCGATCCGGTCGCCGCAGGTGGGGGTGATCAGCTCGGCCCGGCCGAGGGCCGGAGTCGGGTCGGCCTGCCCGACGGGGTCCTTGGCGTGCGCGCGGATCAGCTCCGCCGCCTCGCTCACGGCCGGTCCTCCAGCTCGGCGAGCTCCGCGTAGGCCGTGCTGATCCCGGCGATCCGCTCGCGCGACTCCCTCGGCGACGCCCCGAGCACTCCGGAGGCCACGAGCGCGACCGCGCTCATCGCCGCCGCGTAGCTGTCCAGCGCTGTGCCGCTGTCGACCGGGCACTCCAGCCAGACCGCCGCGTGCTCCGCGTAGCGCCGGGCGGGCGGATCCGCGAGGAGCACCACGGGCACCTCGCGCGCGGCGAGCGTCCCGATGAGGGCCGCGAAGGAGGCGGGGCGGCGGCGGAAGCCGACCAGCACCACGACGTCCTCGGCTCCGAGCCCCTCGAGCTCCTCACCGAGCGACTGGCCGGGCTGCGGGGCGATCCGGACGCGTCCGCGCGCCTGCGCGAGCTGCTGGCGCAGGTGCAGCGCCACCGGGTAGCTGTTGCGCAGTCCGATCACGACGACCTCGCGTGCTCCCGCGATCAGCCGCACCGCCTCCTCCAGCCGCCCGTCGCCGAACGCGGCGGCCAGCCGGGCCAGGTTCGCCCGCTCGCTCTCGAGGTGCGCGGCGAGCGGATCCCCCTGTCCCTGCGCGGGACCGACCGGCACACCGGAGGACCGCAGCGCCCGGGCGTGCTCGCGCACCTCCTGCGAGTTCGAGAACCCCAGGCGGCGGAACAGCCGCGAGACCGTGGCCTTGGACACTCCGCTGTGCTGGGCGAGCTCGGTCGCCGTGTAGACGGCCAGGTCGCCGAGGTGGTCGAGGATGAAGTCGGCCGCCCGCTGCTCCTGCCGCGACAGCGCGGCGTAGCCGGCATCGATGCGGTGACCGATGCTCGTCAGAGGGGCCGGGGCGGGGGTCACGCGGTCGGCGTCTCGTCGGCGAGCGCCAGCACGGCCGCCTCGAACGCGCTGAGCGCGGTCGCGACGTCGGCCTCGGTCACGTTCTCGTCCGGGTGGTGGCTGACGCCGCCCTCGCAGCGGAGGAAGAGCATCGCGTACTCGGCGAGGTCGGCGACCGCCATCGCGTCGTGGCCGGCCTTGGAGAACAGCACCATCGGCTCCGCGTCCCCGGTCGCGCGGATGCCCGCGCGCACGACGTCCTGCAGCCGAGAGGAGGCGACGACCGCGGGGGCCGAATGGGTCTCCTCCACCGTCAGCGCGAGACGGCGGCGCGACGCCGACTCCGACATCGCGTGCTCGATGGCGTCCCACGCCGTGTCGCGCTGGGCGTCGGTCTCGGCGCGGAGGTCGAGGCTGAACTCGACCCGGCCGGGGATGACGTTGACCGCGCCCGGGAAGGTCTCGAGCCGGCCGACCGTGGCGATCACGCCCTGCTCCCGCGCGATGCGCTCCACCGCGAGCACGGCCTCGGCCGCCCCGGTGAGCGCGTCGCGGCGGCGGTCGAGCGGAACTCCGCCCGCGTGCCCGGCCTTGCCGGTGAGGGTGAGTGCGAAGCGGCGGGCGCCCGCTATCGAGGAGACCACGGCGAGGGCGCGGTCAGCCTCCTCCAGGTAGGGGCCCTGCTCGATGTGCGCCTCGAGGTAGGCGAGAACGTCCTGCGCGTCGCGCGCGGCGGTGCGGATGCGCGAGGGGTCCAGCCCGAACTCGTGGAACGCCTCGACGAGCGTCGTCCCGTCGGCGTCCTCGAGCTCCCACCAGTGCTCGTCCCAGGTGCCGGCGAGGGCGCGGGAGCCGAGGAGCGCTGTGCCGAAGCGGGTGCCCTCCTCGTCGCCGAACGCGACGACCTCGACGGCGAACGGCAGGCGCCGGCCCGCCCCGTGCAGGCGCGACACCACGGCGATCGCGAGCATCACGCCGAGGATCCCGTCGTAGCGGCCCGCGTCGGGCACCGTGTCGAGGTGCGAGCCGAGCAGGAGCGCCGGGAGTCCCGGAGTCGAGCCCTCGTAGCGGCCGCACTGGTTGCCGGCCGCGTCCTGCCAGGTGCGCATGCCCACCTCGGTCATCCAACGCGCGGCCATCGCGTTCACCCGGGCGTGCTCGGGCGAGAGGTAGACCCGCTCGATGCCGTCGCGGCTGGAGGAGACCGCCGCGAGCTCGTCGCAGCGGGCCATGATCGCGGCGGCGTCGAGGGCGGGGGCGGCGGTGGCGGCGGCGTCGAGGGCGTCGCGTTCGGCGACGAGGAGGGCACCCGCTTCGGCACAGCGCTCCTCGGCTCCCGCGCCCTCGCCGGCACCTGGGAC
>NZ_PSUU01000079.1:0-5402 GCF_002932015.1 Rathayibacter sp. AY1H3 | reverse complement strand
CCGGAGCCGGTGGAGGCGCTGCCGGGGATTGCCGCTGGTGCCGATCTTGATCCGCTCGCCGAAGCGGATGTAGTAGACGACGTCGACCCGGGGCGGCGGCAGCTGGAGGGGTGGATCGAGCGGACGGAGGAGTCGACGACGCGGCGGGCGCGGATCCGCTCGGGCCGGTGGGCGACACGGACCCGCGGCCGGTGAGCGATGCGGACGTCGGGAGCCCTCGCGCGATCACGGCGGGTGGCGCCAGGAGGACGAGGGAGCCGTCGTCGGGGGCGGCCGCCGGCGCGAGCACCTCGGCGAGCCGGCCGCCGATCATCGGCGCGGCCCGGGGCAGGCGCGGCGAGGCGAGTTCGGCGCAGTCGGGGCACCAGGAGGAGCGGCGCCGCTCCCGGCCGGGACGGTGGCGCTGCTCCTCGGGGGTGGCGACGAAGACGTGTCCGGCGTCGCAGAGCCAGCACAGGTACACGTCGGCCGCGGGCGGGATCTGGCTGAGCACGATGCCCTCGTTGTACTCGGGCCGGTACTGCCGCACCAGGACGGGGTAGGACGCCCACGCCTCCCGGTAGGTGCCGACCGCGTAGGGGACGTCGGCGCCGCGCGAGAACCGCCGCCTCTGCCACCACCGCCCGATCGCCTCCGCCACCCTCCGCACGCTACGCGCGACCACCGACGCGGAAGCGGCGCCCGCGTGCGCAGGCGAGATCTCGAGACGCCCTCCGGGCTGCTCCATCAGCATGCGCGGCGGAAGGGACTATCCGCCCGCGCGGCGTGCTCCCGGTCGACTGGGAGCGGCGGAGCCGTCCCTCACCTAGTGAGCGGAATCCTGCTCGTCGATGTCCGCGATCTCGGCCTCGTCCGGCTTGAAGGTCAGCGAGAACATGGCGATCGCGACGAGCACGACGATGAAGGCGACGCCGAACGAGATGAGCGCGACGACAGGCTCGCGGGTCGAGAGCATGACGACCAGGCCGACGAAGGCCGCCATCACCGCGGAGAAGCCGATGAGCTCGAGCGGGCGCAGGCGGTCCTTGCGGGTCGGCTGGAACGTGCGGGGCGTGAACTCGCCGGGGTCGCGCGCCGGGGCGGAGTCGGCCGCCGAGGCGCGGTCTGCGGGAGAGGCGGGGTCGGGCTGCTGGCCTTCGGCGGTCATCGGTCTCCTCCGGAGGTCGGTGTCGTGGGGGCGACGGGATCGTGTCCGGTGGCTGCGTCGGCGCCGGCGGCCCATTTGAGCGAGAACGCCGCGATGGCGAGGAACACGGCGACCATCACGGCGTAGGCGCCGAGGAGGCCGACGGTGACGACGGGGTGGGGCGGGAGGAGTCCGAAGGCGGCGCCGAGGAGCATCGTGCCGATGCCGACGATCACGGAGTCGCGGGCGGCGAGGCCCTGACCGCGACGGCCGCTCGAGAACTCGAGGAAGCCGGAGAGCAGCGCCCAGCCGGCGACGAGGGCGACGAAGGAGAGCAGGTTGGCGACCGGAAGCGCGACGAGCGCCGCGACTCCGGCGACCAGGGTGAGCACCGCGGAGCCGAGGGCGAGCGGGCGGGCCCGGCCGCTCCAGCTGCGGAGCCCGAGGGCGAGCGAGACGGCGCCGGTCGCGATCGCGAAGCCGCCGAAGACGGCGAGGCCGAAGGCGGGCCCGTGGTCGGGCGAGAAGGTGACGACGCAGCCGGCGACCGCCGCGATCACGGCGCGCGCGAGGGGCAGGGTCCACAGGCGGCGGTCGGAGTCGGCGGCGATGGCCACGGTCGAGCCTCTCTGGGATGGAGGGAGAAGGCGTCCGGGAGCGGACGGCTGGGCGCGCGACGGCACGGCGACGCGGACTCCACCGATTTTACGCTCCCGCGGCTCCGCCCAGGCCCGGAGCGGGGCCCGGGGCGCGATCCGGGGCGAAGTCGCAGGCGGCTCAGCCGAGCCAGACCTCCTCGACCCGCGGGAACACGGCGTCGGCGGAGAAGCGCTCGCGGAAGCGCGCCCCGGCCTTCTCGACGACCTCGGCACGGGCGTCCTCGTCGGTGATGAGCTCGGTCAGCGCGGCGGCGAGGCCCTCCACGTCTCCGGGCGCGACCACGCGGCCGCAGCCGTCGCCGAGGACCTCGGGGATGCCGCCGACCGCGGTCGAGACGACGGCCGCGTCGCGGGCGAGTGCCTCGAGGATGAAGATCGGCATCGCCTCGTCGCGCGAGGGCAGGACGGCGATGGACGCCTCGTCGAGCAGGGCGAGCAGGCGGGCGTTCTCGAGCGAGCCGAGGAACTCGATCCCCGGGACGCCGCGGTCGACGACCTCCGGCTCGCGGATCGGACCGGCGACCAGCAGGCGCCAGCCCTCCTTGCCCTCGACCTGCGCCCACGCCTTCTGCAGCACGTCGACGCCCTTGCGGTGGCTGACGACGCCGCCGAAGACGACGGTGCGGGTCTTCTCGCGCGGGGTGCCCTGCTCGAGCGCGTTGGGCACGAGGTGCACGCGCTCGGCGGGGACGTAGCGGCGGCAGATCGCCGAGGTCTCCTCCGAGAGCGAGATGATCTCGTCCGCGCTGCGCAGCACGTCCTTCACCAGGCGCGGGTGCGCGGCGGTGAAGGCGGCGAACTCGCTGCCGTGCAGGTGGGCGACCGTGCGCAGGCCCAGGCGGTGCGCGAGGCGGAGGAGGGACCCCTCGCGGAGGAACGAGCCGCGCTCCGAGAGGTGGACGACGATCACGGCGCCGGGCTCGCGGCGCGCGATCGCGACGATGCGGGCGGCGGCGCCGGCGGCCAGGCGGGCCGCGGCGACGTGCTCGCCCGGAGCGGTGCGGGAGGAGATCACCCGGACGTCCGAGCGCTCGAACGGCCAGCGCAGGTACCCGTTGACGACCTGCGTCATGCCTCCGGGGACCTCTCCGCTGCGGCCGACGTGGTACACCCGCGTCTTCGGGCCGGCAGGGGCTGCCGCGGCGGCCGGGCGGCTGCGGGGCGGCACGGCGAGCAGCGCCTGGATGTCGTCGCGGACGCCGCGGAGGCGTCCGCGGGCGACGAGCAGCTTCTCGAGCAGCTCGCTCCGGCGGGCGACCACGGCGGAGAAGGTCTCGACGCCGGCGGCCGGGGTCGTCCGGGACATGTCGACCGTGACGTCGTGGATCCCGATGGTCTCGAAGTGGCGCGAGGCCTTCGTCGATCCGTCCATCTGCAGGCTCACCGGGGCGGCGCCCTCGGTGAACGCCATGATGATCACGTGCAGCCGGTCGCTCATCGCGACGCGGGCCGTGCGGTAGAGCTCGCGCAGCAGGATCTCGTGCTCGTCGTGGGTGTGCGCCGGATCCCAGTCGAGGATGTCCGCGTCGAGGTCGGCGGCGAGACGGCGGGAGCGCTCGGCGTCGACGGCGACCTGCGTGACCACGACGATGTCGAGGTCCTCGCGCTCGGCGAAGCCCTTGATCGCGGCCAGCCACTCCTGCTCGGGGTAGGGGCGGGCGTCCACCTCGTGGTCCTCGCGGAGGGAGAGGACCAGAACGCGCCGCTCCTCGTCGGGCTGCGCGGCGAACGCGGTCAGCTCCGCGTCGCTCGAGCCCTCGCCGTAGCCGAGGTCGGGCATGGCGGCGCCGACGCGCATGTAGCCGGCGGTCTTGTCGTCGCGCCAGCGGGTGTAGCTCGAGAGCGCCATCGAGGGCCACATGATCGCGCGGGGCAGCGGGGCGAAGTTGCGGGTGCCCACGCCGGCGCGGATCACGCGGCCGCCGCCGAGGCGCACGAGGGCGATGCCCGGGAGCATCACGAGGTGCTCCTTCATCCCGATCAGGGTCAGCTGGATCTCTCCCGGCTTGAACACCGAGTTCGCCCGGCCGGCGAGGGCCTCGCGGGCGAGCGCCGCGTACCAGCGCAGGAGCGAGCGGTACACCGTGTCGTCCGGGCCCAGGCGCAGGCCGTCGTCGTAGCCCCACGGCGAGTGGCCCACGTAGACGTGGAGCGGACCCGACTCGCGGAGCCAGTCGAGGAGCTGGCGACGCAGGATGATGTCGCCGATGTTCTCGTACTGGCCGCGGCCGACGGCGAAGATCGATCGGGCAGGTGTCACGGGCGGGCCTTTCGGAGGGGTTCGCGTGGGGGTGACCGGTGCGGAGCGGGGAGCGTCGCGGGTCTCCCCGGTCGATCCTCCTGCCGCGCTGCCGTCGTGGGCCGGGCCGGCCGGGCTCCGCAGGAGCGGGCTCGGGGCCGATGGCGCCCCGGGCAGACTAGCGCAGGCGGGCTCGGCGGCTCGAGGAGGAGTGCTCGCGTCAACAGCCGTTGGTGACCAGGAAGGCCTTGAGGAACGCGCCGGTCTGGTAGACGTACTGGTTCACCAGGTAGTCCAGGCCCATCGGCTCGCCCGAGGGCACCATCGAGAGCTCGCCGGAGTAGCAGCGCTCGATGATCATCTCGGCGCGCACGAGGTGGGAGGCGTTGGTGATCACGATGACGTGGTCCCAGCCGTACTGCTCGGCCATGTCGCGCAGCTGCCGGGCCTCTCCCTGGGTCGTGAGCGGGTCGGCGGAGTAGCAGAGGACGTCGCCGCCGGGCTCGTTGCACTTCTTGTACTTCTTGGCCTCGTAGGGAGCGTTCATCTCGCCGGGGCCGACCGAGAGCACCATCGTGTCCGTCGCCCCGGAGGTGATGATCCGGCGGGCGAACTCGACGCGTGCCCTCGTGGAGGGGCCCAGCACGAAGACCGCGTCCGCCTGCTCAGGGATCGGGTCGATCGGGGGCGTGACGTAGAGCGGGATCCCGGCGCCGAAGAGGGCGAGCACCACGAGGGGGACGAGCAGGAGCCGTCCGATCACGGTGCGAGCGCGGACCCGGGGGCATCTCGGTCGCTCCCGGGACGGCGGGGTGGACGGGCGGTCGCCGGTCGCGGTCGTGGCCGTGTCCATCGCGTCCTCCCTCTCGTCGGGACCGCCGCTCGCCCGCGGCGGGTGATCCGCGACGCGGGTGCGACGGCGATCACCAGTGGAGAGCCCATCATCGCAGTGTTTCGGCGAGGGGTCGGCCCGGTGAACGCCCGGTCAATTCTCTCGCCCAGCGGCCCGGCCCGGGGCCGTGTCCAGAGTCGCCGGGTAGGGTCGCCGTTCCTCGACCGAGCAGCACTCCCCCTCGTCCATTCCGCGGACGGGCATTCCCGGAGTCCCCTCCCGATCCGACATCCGCCCTCCGATCCGTCGTCGACAGCGCGTGTGACCGTTCCGTATACACGCATGCGCGGCGGTCCGCCAGTCCTTCAGCGGAATCGCTGATATAAGCCCGACCACCACGCCCGAATGGGGTACTACAACCTGAATCCGTCTCATCCAGCCATCAGTCGCAAGGCCCGTCTATAGCGTCGGGAGGGGACTCCGGGAATGCCCGTCCGCGGAATGGACGAGGGGGAGTGCTGCTCGGTCGAGGAACGGCGACCCTAC
>NZ_PSUU01000078.1:0-6703 GCF_002932015.1 Rathayibacter sp. AY1H3 | reverse complement strand
CGCCGGTCTCGCGGCGGGGCTCGCCCGCTCCTCGGCGCCGGTGCTGCTCGCGGGGGCCGTCGCCCTGCACACGGCGTACCGGGCAGCGCTGCTCGTGCCGGAGTCGTTCGCGCGGGGGAGTCGTCTCTCCCGGAGCGAGGCGGGAGACCTCGTGGAGCGCTCGATCCGAGCCGAGTTCGCGACGGCGCTCGGGATGTCGGAGCGCGCGGCGTCTCGACGTCTCGAGCATGCTCGGCTCCTCATCGAGGACCTCCCGGCGACCCGTGCCCTCCTGGCCGAGGCCCGGATCCTCTGGGAGGCCGGCGAGGTCGTCTGCGCCGCCGCCGCGACCCTCCCCGCTTCGTCGCGCGCGCCCTTCGACGAGCGGGCGGCCGCCGCGGCGCTCACGCAGACGCCCACCCAGCTCCGCCGGACCGTGGCGCGGTTGCGCGACGAGCTGCACGAGCAGCCGTTCACCGAACGCCACGCCCGCGCCCGAGAGGACCGCAGCGTGTGGCTCGGAGCCGAGGCCGACGGCATGGCCACGCTCTGCGCCCTGCTGCCGGCCCCGGTCGCGGTCGGCGCCTACAACCGTCTCGACCGCATCGCCCGCTCGCTCCGCGACGGGGCGGACGCGGCGGGGATCGGGTTCGGTGCAGGTGCGGGTGCAGGTGCAGGTGCAGGTGCAGGTGCAAGTGCAAGTGCAAGTGCAAGTGCGAGTGCGAGTGGGAGTGCGAGTGCGAGTGCGACTGCGACTGCGACTGCGACTGCGACTGCACAGAGCGGTGCTGGTGCCCGTGGCGATGCTCCGGTGGCAGTCGGCGCGCGGACGGACGCTGGTGCTGGTGCTGGTGCTGGTGCTGGTGCTGGTGCTGGTGCTGGTGCTGGTGCCGGGCTCGGCGCGGAGACGGGTGGCGGCGCCGGTGGAGACGCTGACATCTCCCTCGGCGACGGCCGGACGCTCGCGCAGCTGCGGGCCGACGCGCTCGTCGATCTGCTCATCGACGGCGACATCTCCGCAGACGGATCCTCGGGAGAAGGAGCGAGCGCCGTCCGTGCCTCGGGCTCCGGAATCCACGCCTCGGTCTCCGGAGTCCGCGCCGACGTGCGCCTCACCCTCGCCGCCAGCACCGCGGTCGGCCTCGACGACGCGCCGGCCGAACTCGACGGCTACGGTCTCGTCCCCGCCGACATCGCCCGGGAGCTCGTGCGCACGGCGGCCGCCTTCACGCGGGTGCTGACCGATCCGGACACGGGAGTGGTGACGTCGGTCGGCAGGACCCTCCGCGTCCCGCCCCCTCGGATGCGCCTCCAGCTGCAGCTGCGCGACCGGACCTGCCGGTTCCCCGGCTGCACCCGTGCGGCCTCGACGGCGGAGGCCGACCACACCCTCGAGTGGCGGAACGGAGGCGAGACCGCCCTCGGCAACCTGGCCTCGCTCTGCGTCGCGCACCACCACGTCCGCCACGGCGACCGCTGGACCTACACCCTCCATCCGGACGGCACCGTCGTCTGGACGACCCCCACCGGCCGACGGATCACCGACCGACCGCGGGCGCTGCCCGGGGCTCCGCTGCCGCCCACGCGACGACCGACGCCGCAGTCGGCGCAAGAACCGGAGCCGGAGCCGCAGCCGGAGCAGCAGCCGCACCCGCTGTCACCACGATCCTCGTCATCGCAGCTGAGGTCATCGCGACCGTCGTCACCTCGACCGTCGCCATCGGTGCTGTCGCCGACGCGGCCGCGGTTCGTGGACGCGCCTCCGCCGTTCTGATCCGCAGCCCGACATGCCGGGCGATTCGACACTCCGTCGGCCGCGAGGCGGTGAATCGCCGTGCCTGGACACGCCCAGGCGCCCTCGCGCTCTCTCACCTCCGGCGCCGCGAGGTCCGTCGGCACGTTGGCGCTTCGTCGAGCCTCGAGCTCCGAGCCCCGAGCTCCGAGCTCCGAGCCCCGTGTCCCGGAGCTCCGAGCCTCGAACCCCGTGTCCCGTCGTGCTTCGGCGCTTCGGGGCGTCGGCCACCGCGTCCCGGTCCGCCCCTCCGTCCCGGTCCGCTCCGTCCCGGTCCGCTCCCGCCCCGCTCCGGCTGGCGGACGCCCCCGCCGCGCAGGAGAGCCGTCGAACTCGAGAGATCACGACCGGACGACCTCCACGTGGTTCACGTTCTCCGCCGCCCGCCGCCCCCGGCTCCGCCGGACGCTCCGCTCCCGCCGTCTCAGGCCGCGAGTCCGCCGAACAGCAGCGACACCGTCATCGCGATGATGACCGAGTCGAAGGCGAACGCGATGACGACGTTCGCGCGCACCAGGCGCCAGCCCTCTCTCGAGCGGATCTCGGCCGAGACCGTGGCCGCCATCGTGGACAGCAGGAGCGCAAGGGTCGCGTAGTCGCTGAGGTGCGGCGCCTCCTCGAAGGCGAAGCGCACCTGCGACCGCCGGGCGACCGCGACTCGAGGCGCAGGCAGGCCTGCGCGAACGAGAAGACCATCAACACCCACGAGCTCGCGACGGCGAGCAGGGCGGCGGCGAGGGAGAGGGGCTCGCTGCGGAAATCCGTCCTCTGCGCGATCGCCACCGTGACCACGACCGCCGGCACCGCCGCCGACAGCGTCGTGCCGGTCGCCCCGGTCGCTCCCGCCATCCGCGAGAGGAGGCGCCGCTCGCCGCGCGCCTCCTCCTCGGCGGTGCTCCGCAGCGCCTGCTCGTCGAGGCGCGAGAAGGAGACGGCGCTCCGGAGCGCCTGCTCGTCGAGGCGCGAGTACGAGGCGGCGCTCCAGCCCACGGAGAGGGCGGTGGAGAGCGGCCAGCCGAGCAGATGGACCGGAACGAGGGTCGCCGTCGCATCGACGGCCCGTCGCCAGGAGCGAGCGTCCCCCTCGCCAGGACGAGCAGCACCACCACGATCGTGACCAGGAGGCTCACGAACACCCGGAACAGATCGGAGCGGGACCGTCTGCGCGCGGTCATCGCCGCCCTTCCCGTCAGGGGCCCGGAGCGCGCCCCGAACAAAATCCACGCCGTTCCGTCCTGCCGCGTCCCGTGCGTTACCAAGCCATTCGTTGCAACCAACAACAAATCCCCTGAGCACCCGGCAGAATGGACCCATGACCTCACGGAGCAACTGGGCGGGCACCTACGAGTACCGCGCCGCCGCCATCATCGAGCCGGAGTCCGTCGAGGAGGTGCAGCGCCTCGTCCGCGAGAACGAGCGCGTCCGCGCCCTCGGCAGCCGCCACTCCTTCAACTCCCTGCCCGACACCCCCGGCGCACTGCTGCACCTGGGGCGCCTGGCCTCCGACCCCGTGATCGACGCCGAGGCGAGCACCGTCACCGTCGGCGGCGCCACCCGCTACGGCGTCGTCGCCGCGCACCTGCACAGCAACGGCTACGCCCTGCACAACATGGGCTCGCTCCCGCACATCTCGGTCGCCGGCGCCATCGCGACCGGCACCCACGGCTCGGGCGACCGCAACGCGAACCTCTCCTCCGCCGTCTCGGCCCTCGAGCTCGTCACCGCCGACGGCTCGCTGCGCACGATCCGCCGCGGGGAGCCGGGCTTCGAGGGCGTCGTCGTCGGCCTCGGCGCCTTCGGCATCGTCACCCGCGTGACCCTCGACATCCAGCCGACCTTCGACGTCCGCCAGGACGCGTTCGTCGACCTGCCCTGGGAGCGCGTGCTCGACGACTTCGACGCGATCACCTCCTCCGCCTACAGCGTCAGCCTCATGACCCACTGGTCCTCGCCGACGGTGGAGCAGCTGTGGCTGAAGACCAAGGTGGCGGCGGGATCCGTCGCCGACGTCGACGCGACGCACCTGGGCGCGGTCGCCGCCTCCGCGAGCCTCTTCGCCGTCTCGGAGGGTGTCGACTCCAACCTGAACCCGTTCGGCGGCTCCGTCGGACCGTGGTCCGAGCGCCTGCCGCACTTCCGCCTCGACCGCGAGCCGAGCGCGGGCGACGAGATCCAGAGCGAGTACATGGTGCCGCGCGCGAACGTCCGCGAGGCGATCGTGGCGCTGCGCGCGATCGGCGAGCGGATCGACGACGTCCTGCTCATCACGGAGCTGCGGACCATGGCGGGCGACGACCAGTGGCTCTCCCCCGCCGGAGGCCGCGACAGCGTCGGCGTGCACTTCACCTTCAAGAAGGACCGCGCCGGCGTCGACGCCGTGCTCCCCGCCGTCGAGGGCGCGCTGCTGCCGCTCGGCGCCCGGCCGCACTGGGGCAAGCACTTCCTCGCCGGAGCCGACGAGATCGCGCCGCTCTACCCGCACCTCGAGGAGTGGCGCACCCTCCGCTCCGAGTGGGACCCCTCGGGCCGCTTCGCGAGCGACTTCCTCCGCGACCGCCTGCTCGGCTGAGCGGCACCCGCCCCGCGGGACCAGGCAGGTTCCGCGGGACGGGGCTCACCGGACGCAGCACAGGACGGGGCTCACAGGACGCAGCTCACAGGACGCAGCACAGGACGGGGCTCACAGGACGCAGCTCGCGGGACGCGGCCCACAGGACGCAGCTCGCGGGACGCGGCTCTCGGAACGCCGCTCAGAACAGGCGGGCCGCGTCGGCGGGCTCGACGAGGTCGCGCACCAGCGCCGGGATCCGCTTCCGGAACGGGAAGAACCCCCGCGACGCCGACGGCCACGCCGCACCGTCCCAGCGGCGGCGCACGGTGACGAGCGCGACCCCCTCGTCGGCGAGAGCCGAGCGGAGCGCCTCCACCCGCTCGCCGACGGGCCCGACCGGCGCGTACGGAACGACCACGGTGTCGATCCGCTCGGAGACCGCCCAGTCGACGACCGTCGCGGCACGCGCGTCCGCCAGCACCCGCGCCGGCCGACCGCTGGAGTCGGAGGTGCGCTCGGCGGCGTCGGCGAGCGCCGCGGCGGTGAAGGCAGCGACCGCGTCGGAGACTCCGGACGGCGAGCGCCCGCCCGCGTCCCCGGCGACGGCGCACGCGACGAGGCGCTCGGCCAGACCCGGCTGCTCGGCGAGCAGGCTCTCCGCCTCGAGGTCGTCCTCGTGCAGCAGGAGGCCGGGGCGGGCGCCGACGGTCCCCACGACGTCGTCCTGCTCGAGCGGTGCCCGCGGCGGGAAGGGCTCCTCCGTCAGCGCGGGGGCTGTGGTGGCGAGGCCGCTCGGCGAGAAGCGCCCCTCCGTGTAGCGGGCGATGTTGGACGCGGAGGCGAGGTAGGTCTTGCCCGGAGTCTGCAGGCCGGCGACCCATCGCCACGACAGGGTGTTGGACGCGGCGTCGCCGTCGAGCAGGTGCCGGTAGAAGAAGTCGGCGCCGAGCTGCCAGGGCAGTCCGAGGGTGAAGATCCAGATGCTCGCGAACCACATGCGGGTGTGGTTGTGGAGGTACCCGGTCTCGACGAGCTCGCTCACCCACGCGTCCATCGCGTCGATGCCGCTGTGTCCGCCGATCGCGTCGAGGTACCCGGGCGGAGGATCGCCCGCGGAGGAGTCCGCCACCTCGCGGCGGTAGCGGCGCCAGACGTCCGGGTTCTGCTCGAGCCAGCCCTTCCAGTAGGTGCGCCAGAACACCTCCTGGACGAACTTCTCCGCGGCGGTCAGGCGGTGCCGCGCGAGGACCGCGGCGACGACCTCCCGCTCGGTGACGAGGCGGTGGCGGAGGTAGGGCGAGAGTCCGGAGACGTTGTCCCGGGACGGTCCGAGGTCGTGGTTGCGGTCGCGGGCGTAGGCGGAGCCCGCGCGGGCGACGAAGTCGTCGAGCGCCTCGAGACCGGCGGCTCTGGTCGGGATGAACATCGCCCCATCATCGGCGTCGGCCCGGTGAGAACACCGGCAGCGGCCTCCCGAGTGCGCTCCGGGGACGGAGGTGCCCGCCGAGCGCTCGTCAACGGGGTGACCGGCGCCTCCGATCCGACGTAGCGTCGGAGGACGAGAGGGAGGCCGCCATGCCCCGCGAGGAACAGATCCCGTCCACCATCGAGCGCTCCGACGAGCACGCGCAGAAGCTCTGGTCGGCCGCGCACGACTCGGCCGTCGACAGCTACGGCGACGGCGAGCGCGCCCACCGCACAGCCTTCGCCGCGCTGAAGCACGAGTACGAGAAGGTCGGCGACCACTGGGAGCGCAAGGCCGAGAGCGGCCCCTCCGACTCCCGCGCCGAGGGCCACGGCCGCTCCCCCGGGGGCGAGACGGCGGGCGGAGTGGACGCGAACGCGACCAAGGCGCACCTGATGGACCTCGCCAAGCGCCTGGACGTCTCCGGCCGCTCGCGCATGACGAAGGCCGAGCTCGTCGAGGCCCTGCAGAAGGAGAGCACTCGACGGACGCGCGACGCGCGGTGAGGGCAGGGGGGCGGGGTCGGGAACACCCGCCCCGCCGAGCCCCGGCCCCGCTCAGTCCAGCGCGTCCCTGATGGCCGCCATGCCCAGCTCCAGCTCGGCGAAGGTGGTCGACAGCGGCGAGAGGCCGATCCGGATGCCGTCGGGTCGGCGGAAGTCCGGCACGATCCCCTCCGCCTGCAGCCGCGGGACGAGGCCGGCGAACGACTCGTGCGCGATCGTCACGTGCGAGCCGCGCCGGGCGGGGTCGAGCGGAGTCGCCACCCGCACCCCGCGCGGCACCAGCCACGCGTCGGCCAGCTCCAGCGCGTACGCCGTCATCGCCTCCGATTTCGCGCGCACCGCGGGCATGCCGACCGAGGCGATCAGCGCGATCATGTCCTGCATCGCGAGCATCCCCGTGATCGGCGGGG
>NZ_PSUU01000077.1:0-7122 GCF_002932015.1 Rathayibacter sp. AY1H3 | reverse complement strand
ACCCTACTACGCGCTCGCGAAGCCCTCGGCCAGGGCGATCAGCGCGCGCACCGAGACCCCCGTGGCGCCGGCTCCGGTGAAGCCGTAGCCGCCGCCTCCCCGGAGCCCACCGACTCCAACCCCGGCTACGTCACCCCGCTCGTGCGCAAGCTCGCCGGCGAGAACGGCATCGACCTCTCCACCCTCACGGGAACCGGAGTCGGCGGCCGCATCCGCAAGCAGGACGTCCTCGACGCGGTCGAGGCCGCCAAGTCGGCTCCGGCCGCCCCGGTCTCGGCGCCCGCCGCCGCAGCCGCCAAGGCCGCGCGCACCCCGCTCGAGACGTCGCCCCTCCGCGGCACCACGCAGCCGATGTCGCGCCTGCGCAAGGTCCTCGCGCAGCGCGCCGTCGAGTCGATGCAGACGAGCGCCCAGCTCACCTCGGTCATCGAGGTCGACGTCACGGCGGTCGCCCGCTTCCGCGACTCGGTCAAGAAGAGCTTCCAGGAGAAGACCGGCGCCAAGCTGTCCTTCCTCCCGTTCTTCGCCCTCGCGGCGGCCGAGGCGCTCAAGGCCTACCCGGTGATCAACTCGACCCTCGACGGCGAGTCGATCGTCTACCCGGACCACGAGAACATCAGCATCGCCGTCGACACCGAGCGCGGCCTGCTGACCCCGGTCCTCAAGAACGCGTCCGAGCTGAACCTCGCGCAGATCGCCTCCACCATCGGAGACCTGGCCGAGCGCACCCGCAACAACAAGCTGAAGCCCGACGAGCTCGCCGGCGGCACCTTCACGCTGACCAACACCGGTTCGCGCGGGGCCCTGTTCGACACTCCCGTCGTGTTCCTGCCGCAGACCGCGATTCTCGGCACCGGCATCGTCACCAAGAAGCCGGCCGTCGTGCAGGTGGACGGTACTGACGCCATCGCGATCCGCTCGACCGTCTTCCTCGCGCTCTCGTACGACCACCGCACGGTCGACGGAGCCGACGCGGCGCGCTTCCTGGTCGCGATCAAGGAGCGCCTCGAGGAGGGCTCGTTCGAGAACGACCTCGGCATCTGACACGCTCCCCCTGAGCGCGCCTCTCACGAGGCCGCTCCGGTGTAGACGTCGCGGATGAGCCAGCCGGCCTCCGTCCTGATGATCAGGACGGAGGCCGCTGTCGTCCCCGGGGCCGTCCGGAGGTACACGACCGCCGATGCCCCGTTCACGTCGACGAGGACGGCCGACGCCTCCCCCGTCGCCGGGACAGCGGAGGCGGGGCCGTCCGCTGCGTCGCCGAGCGGCGAGTCCGCCGTGACCAGACCGCGGGCGCACTCCCGGTCCCCGCACGCGCGCACCGCGTCGATCAGCACCTCCGCCGCCTGCTCGGCGTCGAGTGAGGTCGCCGCGACCGGAGCCGGCGGTGCCGCGGTCGCCACCGCCGGCGGAGTCGACCGAGCCGGAACGGGCGCGGCTGCGGTCGACGCCTCCGCATCCTGCACCTGCCGATCGGGCCCGCCCGCGAGCGAACCGGCGAGCACCGCTCCCAGCACGATCGCCGTCCCGACGGAGAGCGGTCCCCGACGCCGGACGACGAACGCCCGGAGGCGGTCCTGCCAGCCGTCGAGCGGATGGACCCGCCTGTGCCGGGCAGCCGGAGCGGGCTCCGCCTCCCGACCCCGTGCATCCGCGCCGGACGTCGGCAGCGCCCGCACCGCCTCGCCTATCCCCTGCGGATCAGCGAGTCCGTAGAGGTTGCCCTCCAGCGCCAGCAGGTCGCGGTGCCGCGCGAGGGCGGCGACCGGCAGCTCCGGGCAGAGCATTCCGAGGCGCTCCAGGACCCGCTGCAGCGCGTCGCGCGCCGCACGCGGGGTGTCGACGGCGGGCGTCGTCAGCAGCACCAGCGGCCGACCCTCCTCCGTCAGGCCGATGTCGTCCGTCGTCGGAGCCAGCCATGCTCCCTCGAGCGCGGCCGACCGGACCGCGCCCACCACGGGGGCGAGGAGGGTGACCGCGGCGCCGAGTGCGATCCCCCGCTCGACCCGCAGGAACCTCTCGAGTGTGGCGACGACGGGAGGGGCGGTCGAGACGATGCGCCTCCTCGGAGACGACTCCACCCGGACGATGCGTTCGCGGTGGCGGTGCTCGGCGAGCCGAGCCACCGCCGACACCTGTAGCGCCTCGGCCTCCCGCGGCCGCATCGTCCGCTCGGCCGGCGGTGCGGCATTCGGCGCAGGCGTCCGCCGCCTCCCCGTCCGCACTCCGCCGATCCTCCGGCCCTGGACCGTCCCGCTGCTCGTCATGAGGCGAGCCTGACCGCAGGTCGGGGCGGAGGACGCCCGTCGATCCCGATCGGTGGACGGATCGGCGCACGTGCCCTCTGTGGAGGAGTCGGATCCGCGTCCGGGGTCCGCCGCCGCGCTCCCGCTCGGTATCCTTGACGTCATGGCACGCAGCACGGAACCGTCGACGAAGGCGGTCAAGGAACCCGGACGTCTCAAGCAGATGTGGCAGGTGTTCCAGATGACCCGCCGCTACGACAGCAGCGCCGTCTGGATCATCCTCCTCGCGCTCCTGCTCCCGATCCTGCTCGGCGTGCTCCTCGGCATCCTGCTCGGCAACGGCAACGGCTTCGTGATCGCGCTGTGGATCATCGTGGGCGTGATGGCCGGCCTGGTCGCCGGACTCGCCGTGCTCTCGCGTCGCGCCGAGCGCGCCGCCTACGGGCAGATCGCCGGGCAGCCCGGCGCGGTCGGCGCCGTCCTGCGCAGCGGACTGCGCGGCACCTGGACCGGCGGCGAGATGCCCGTCGCCGTCAACGGCAAGACCCAGGACGCCGTCTACCGCGCCGTCGGCCGCGGAGGCGTCGTGCTGATCGCGGAGGGCCCCGCCTCCCGGACCAAGCGCATGCTCGAGGACGAGCGGCGCAAGGTGTCGCGGATCCTGCCGAACGTCCCCGTCACCTTCGTGCACGTCGGCTCCGACGCCGATGCGACTCCGCTGCACAAGGTGCCGAGCCGCCTCTCGAAGACGAAGAAGGTCCTCACCAAGGCCGAGGTCCTCGCGGTGAAGAACCGGCTCTCCTCGCTCAACACGTCGCTGCCCATCCCGAAGGGCGTCGACCCCTTCAAGGTGCGCCCTCAGCGATCGCGCTGACGCACGACGCGACAGGCCGGTCGGGATCTCTCCCGGCCGGCCTGTCGCGTCTGCGGCGCGAGTCAGTAGCGGACGAGAACCGTCCCGGCCACCTTGTCGTGGAAGCCGCGCTGGTCCGAGTCCCAGACGAGCGCCGGCACCAGCACGGCCAGCAGCACAGAGCGCACGATCGGGCGCCACACGCCGACCCAGCCCCCGCCGAGACGGATGACGCGCATCCCGAGCAGGCGGTGCCCGATGCTGCCGCCGATGGTGGGGATGAAGACGACCTGCAGCAGGACGAACAGCAGCAGGCTCGCCCAGCGGTCGTAGTCGAAGAACGCGAGCGACAGCAGAGCGGCGACGGCGAAGTCGACGGCCAGGGCGGCGATGCGGCGGCCGGACCGTCCGACCGAGAGGCGGCCCTCTCGGGGGAGGCCGAGACGCTCCCCCGGGTACGAGCTCGGGGCGGCGTCGGCGAAGGTCCTGCGGTCGGCGGCTGGCATCCTCCGATCCTATCCGCGGCGTCTCGGAGCGGACCGAGGAGCGGGTGGTCCGGCAGACGACGTGGAGCCCGACCCCGGACGGGCCCCGTAACATGTCGGAAACAACAGGGACACGGTGGGGAAACCCCCCGTCACTACCCTGGAACGGCTGCGCTCTGCAGCACCCCGTCACGCCATTGGAGACCTTTGCATGTTTAAAGATTCTTCCGAGGTGCTCTCGTTCATCAAGGACACGGACGTCAAGTTCCTCGACATCCGGTTCACCGATCTCCCCGGTGTCCAGCAGCACTTCAACATCCCCGCCTCGACTGTCGATGAGGAGTTCTTCTCCGTCGGTCAGCTCTTCGACGGGTCCTCGATCCGCGGATTCGCGAACATCCACGAATCGGACATGCAGCTGATCCCTGACGTGACCACCGCCTACGTGGACCCGTTCCGCGTCGAGCGCACGCTGATCCTCGTCTTCGACATCTACAACCCGCGCAACGGCGAGATCTACTCCAAGGACCCGCGCCAGGTCGCGAAGAAGGCCGAGAAGTACCTCGCGTCGACCGGCATCGCCGACACCGCGTTCTTCGCCCCCGAGGCGGAGTTCTACATCTTCGACGACGTCCGCTACGAGATCACGCAGAACTCCGCGTTCCACTCCGTCGACTCGGTCGAGGGCGCCTGGAACTCGGGACGCGTCGAGGAGGGCGGCAACCTCGGCAACAAGACGCCCTACAAGGGCGGCTACTTCCCGGTGAGCCCCGTCGACAAGCAGGCCGACCTCCGCGACGACATCTGCCTCAAGCTGATCGACGCCGGCCTCATCCTCGAGCGCTCGCACCACGAGGTGGGCACCGGCGGCCAGGCCGAGATCAACTACCGCTTCGACACGATGGTCCACGCGGCGGACGACATCCTGAAGTTCAAGTACATCGTCAAGAACACGGCCGAGCAGTGGGGCAAGACCGCCACGTTCATGCCGAAGCCGCTCTTCGGCGACAACGGCTCGGGCATGCACACCCACCAGTCGCTGTGGAACGACGGCACGCCGCTTTTCTACGACGAGAACGGCTACGGCGGTCTCTCGGACCTCGCGCGCTGGTACATCGGCGGCCTGCTCAAGCACGCTCCCGCCGTCCTCGCGTTCACGAACCCGACGGTCAACTCGTACCACCGCCTGATCCCGGGCTTCGAGGCGCCGGTCAACCTGGTCTACTCGGCCGGCAACCGCTCCGCGTCCATCCGCATCCCGATCACCGGCACGAACCCGAAGGCCAAGCGCATCGAGTTCCGTGCGCCCGACGCCTCCGGCAACCCGTACCTCGCGTTCGCCGCCCAGCTGATGGCGGGCCTCGACGGCATCAAGAACCGCATCGAGCCGCACGAGCCGGTCGACAAGGACCTCTACGAGCTGCCCCCCGAGGAGGCGAAGCTCATCCCGCAGGTCCCCGCGACCCTGGGCGAGGCGCTCGACGCCCTCGAGGCCGACCACGACTTCCTCCTCCAGGGCGGCGTGTTCACTCAGGAGCTCATCGACACCTGGATCGAGTACAAGCGCGAGAAGGAGATCAAGCCCCTCGCGCAGCGTCCTCACCCGTTCGAGTTCGAGCTGTACTACGGGGTCTGATCCCGCAGCACTGCCGAAGGGCCGTTCCTCCTCGGAGGGGCGGCCCTTCGCCGTCCCCGGCGCGCGGGCGTCAGCGGTAGGAGGGAGCGTCTCCCGCGGCCGGCCCGTAGAACAGGCGCTCGAAGACCGCGCGGGAGCGGCGGGTCACGCCGAGGTAGTCGTCCTCGAGCGCCGTCGCGGACCCGGCCGGGTACTCCAGCAGGCGCGCGACGCCCTCGAGCTGCCGGCGGTCGGTCGGGAGGACGTCGCTGGTGCGGTTGCCCCAGAGCGTGGTGCCCGAGCGGACACGGGACGCGAGGATCCACGCGGCACGCAGCCGTTCCGCGTCCTGCGGGCCGACCATGCCCTCCTCCTCCGCGACCGCGAGGGCGGTGAGGGTCGAGGTGGTCCGCAGCGCCGGGGTCCGCCGCGCGTGCTGCAGCTGGAGGAGCTGCACCAGCCACTCGACGTCGCTCAGCGATCCACGGCCGAGCTTGAGGTGACGGCGGGGGTCGGCGCCCTGCGGCAGACGCTCGCTCTCGACCCGTGCCTTGATCCGCTTCACCTCGCGGATGTCGCGGTCGGAGACCGCTCCCGGGTAGCGGACCCCGTCGGCCAGCTCCTCGAAGTCCTCGATGAGCGCCTGGTCCCCCGCCACTCCCCGCGCCCGGAGCAGCGCCTGCGCCTCCCACGTCAGCGACCAGCGGGCGTAGTAGGCGCGGTAGGAGTCGAGGGAGCGCACGAGGGGCCCGTTCTTGCCCTCGGGCCGCAGGTCGGCGTCGAGGTCGAGTGGCAGGCGGGAGTCCTCCGTGAGCCGGACCAGCTCGGCGACGACGAACTGCGAGTAGAGCTGGGCCTGGTGCGGCTCGGCGGTGCCGGGTCGCTGGACGTACATCACGTCGGCGTCGGAGCCGAACCCCAGCTCCGCCCCTCCGTACCGGCCCATGCCGATGATCGCGAACTCCGCGTCGGCGCCGGGCAGGGTCGCACTGCCGCGCCGGATGGCGGCGAGCACGCCGCCCAGCAGTGCGCTGATGATGTCGGTGAGGCTGGTCGCGATCTCCTCGATCGAGCTGAGGCCGAGCACGCCACCCATGGCGGTCCGCAGCACCTCGCGCCGGCGCATCGAGCGGAGGACCGAGGCGACCGCGTCGGGCGTCTCGTGCCGGGCGAGCACGGCGCGCACCTCCTCGGCGAGCTGGGCGGCGCTGCGGGGGCGGAGGGCGTCGTCGTCCTCGAGCCAGGCCGCCGACTCCGGGATGCGGTCGAGCAGCTCGCCGACGAAGCGCGATCCGGAGAGCACCGTGGTGAGCCGCTTGGCGGCTCCGGACGAGTCGCGCAGCATCCGGAGGAACCAGGGCGTCCCGCCCAGTGCGTCGCTGAGGCGCCGGAACGCGAGCAGGCCGTAGTCGGGGTCCGGTCCGTCGGCGAACCACTGCAGCATCACCGGCACGAGGTGGCGCTGGATGCTCGCGCGGCGCGAGACGCCCGAGGTCATCGCGGCGATGTGACCGAGCGCCCCGCGGGCGTCCGCGAAGCCGATGGCGGCGAGGCGCGCCTCCGCCTGGCCGGTGGACAGCTCGGCACCCCCGTCGGAGAGCGCGGCGACCGCGGAGAGCAGCGGACGGTAGAACAGGCGCTCGTGCAGGCCCCGGACGCGGTGCTTGATCCCGTTCCAGACGCTCAGCAGCTCCTCCGCCGTGCGGGCGAGCCCGCTGGAGCGGGCGAGGGTCCGCAGCTCGTGCTCGTCTCGCGGCATCAGGTGCGTACGCCGAAGGCGCCGCAGCTGGAGGCGGTGCTCGAGCAGCCGGAGTGCCCGGTAGTCCTGCGCGAACTCCTCGGCGGCGGAGCGGCCGATGTACCCGCGGTCGGCGAGGGCGCCCAGGGCGAGGAGAGTCCCGGGCATGCGGATCTCGTCGTCGG
>NZ_PSUU01000076.1:0-7508 GCF_002932015.1 Rathayibacter sp. AY1H3 | reverse complement strand
GGCGCCTCGCGCTGGCCCTCGCGGCGCTCGGCGTCGTCTTCGCGCTCGTGCTCGCGGGAGTGCAGGGAGCGCGGGGCGGCGGCGGGGTCGGGCGTCTGAGCGGCGGTCCGCTCCTCCGTGTTCGTCATGACTCCCATTGTCCTCCTCCGCACGGCCGCGGGGGCCGCCACGGGCCGGGCGGGGGAGGAGGACGGGGAGTCGGCGTCGGGGAGGAACGTCAGGACGCGTCCTTCACCATCCCGCGGACCGAGAGCTGGACGACCAGCGGCCGGTGGTCGCTCCCGGCGTCGCGGTCGTCGACGACCTGGTAGCCCGAGACCTCCCAGCGTCCGGAGAAGAGGACGTGGTCGATCGGGGCGCCGAGCGCGGGCGGGACCGAGGACGGCCAGGTGCCCAGGGCGGCGCCGCCCGCGACGGTCCCCGCGTCGCGGCAGCCGCCCAGCATGGCCGAGCCCGGCAGCCCGGTCCAGTGGTCGACCGTGGAGTTCAGATCGCCGAGGACCACGACGTCCTCCTCCGCGGAGCAGAGCGCGGAGACCGAGAGCAGATCGCTCCGCCACTCCGCGAGGCGCGAGGGGATCGGCGCCATGGTGTGCACCGCGGCGAGGACGGGGCGCTCGGGAGTGTCGGGGCGTGCGACGAGGGACGGTGTCGATCCGGTGACGACCGCGGCGGTGTCGACGCTGTAGCCGCCGAGCGAGGGGGAGAGCAGCAGGGCCGCCCCGTCGTCGGCGCCCGACCCGGCGTAGTGGAGGGTCATCGACATCCCCTGGGCGCTGAGCGCGTTCACGACGTCCTGCGCGTGCGTCTGCGAGACCTCGAGGAGGGCGATGCCGTCGACCGCGCTCTCCCGGGCGAGCGAGGCGATCGTGTCGACGGGCACGCCGTCGTGCAGCACGTTCCAGGTCGCGAGGCGCACGTCGGCGAGGCGGTGGGCGCGCGGAGCGGCGGAGTCGTAGCCCCGCGCTCCCTGCACTCCCGCGAGCACGAGCGCGAAGACGACGCCGAGCGCCGCGAGGGCCAGCGCGAGGCGCCTGACCGGAGCGACGAGGACCGCGATCACGACCAGGACAGCGGCGAGCCCGACGGCCGCCGCGCCCGTCGCGAGCCGGAACGGCACCAGCTGGGCGAAGGGGGCCTCCCGGGCGATCCCGAAGAAGCCGGGCGCCGCGACCACCAGCAGAGCGATCGCCACGCTCACCGCCACCGCGGTCTTCACCAGTCTCGTCCCCATCGCCGCCCAGGCTACTAGGGCATCGGAGGGCTCGCAGGCGGCGCGTCTACGATGAGCGCATGCATGTCGACGGGGGCCGTTACGACCTCCACACCCACTCCGTCGTCTCCGACGGCACCGAGACTCCGGCCGTCCTGGTGCGGGCCGCGGCCGCGGCCGGGCTCGCCGGAGTGGCGCTCACCGACCACGACACGACCGGCGGCTGGGCCGAAGCGCTCGCCGCGGCCGAGGAGGCGGGCATCGACCTGCTGCCCGGCATGGAGCTCTCCTCCCGCGTCGGCTGGGCCAGCGTCCACGTCCTCGCGTACCTCGTCGATCCGGCGGATCCGGGGCTCGTGGCCGAGACCGCGCGCATCCGCTCGGCCCGCACGCACCGCGCGGAGGCGATCGTCACCGCGATCGCGGCCGACTACGACCTCACCTGGGACGACGTCCTCGCCCAGACCAGCCCGGGCACGACCATCGGGCGTCCGCACATCGCCGACGCGCTCGTCGCCCGCGGCCTGGCCACCGACCGCTCCGCGGCCTTCGCGGGGATCCTCGACTGGCGCGGCGGCTACTACCGCCCGCACTACGCGCCCGACCCGGTCGACGCCGTGCGCCTGGTCCGCGCGGCGGGCGGGGTCCCGGTCATCGCGCACCCGGCCGCGAGCGCCCGCGGGATCGCGGTCGAGTCGATCCTCCCGCAGCTCGTCGACGCCGGCCTGTTCGGCCTCGAGGTCGAGCACCGCGAGAACACGGCCGACGGCAAGCGCCGCCTGCGCGAGCTCGCCGAGCAGTACTCGCTCGTCACCACGGGCTCGAGCGACTACCACGGCACGGGCAAGCCCAACCGCCTGGGCGAGAACACGACTGCGCGCGCGACCGTCGACTCGATCCGCTCCTCCGCCCGCTGAGTCGCGGAGAGCCGCTGACAGGCGGAGAGCCGCCGGATCACCGTGACCGCTGAGGGGCGGAGAGCCGCTGAGTCGCGTGGGGACCCCGCTGAGTCGCGGGAGAGCCGCTGAGACGCCGAGAGCCCGCCCTCCCGCGACGGATCGCGGGGGGACGGGCTCGGGGCGCGGAGGCTCAGGCCTGCGCGTCGGGGCGCGGGGAGCGGCGGCGCGACCGGGTGCGGCGGCGCGGCTCGCTGTTGCCGTCGTGGTGCTCCTTGCTCTCGCTCGAGGGAGCGGGGCCGGTCTGCTGCGGAGCGGTCGAGTCGGCGGAGTCGGAGCGGGTGCGGCGACGCGGCGGCCGGTCGCCCCGCTCGGAGCGCTCGCCGCGGTCGGAGCGCTCGCCCCGGTCCGGGCGCGCGTCGGCCTTCGCCTCGGCGGGGATCGGGGTCGGCTTCAGCCGTCCCTTGGTTCCCGCGGGGATGTCGAGGTCGGTGTAGAGGTGCGGCGACGACGAGTAGGTCTCGACCGGGTCGGGCTGGCCGAACTCCAGCGCCCGGTTGATGAGGGCCCATTTGTGCAGGTCCTCCCAGTCGACGAAGGTCACCGCGATGCCGGTCTTGCCCGCGCGCCCGGTGCGGCCGACGCGGTGCAGGTAGGTCTGGTCGTCGTCCGGGATCGTGTGGTTGATCACGTGGGTGACGTCGTTCACGTCGATGCCGCGCGCGGCGACGTCGGTGGCGATCAGGATGTCCTTCTTGCCGGCCTTGAACGCCGCCATCGCGCGCTCGCGCTGCTCCTGGTTGAGGTCTCCGTGCACAGCCGCCGCGTTGAAGCCGCGGTCGTTGAGCTCCTCGACGATGCGGGCGGCGGCGCGCTTCGTGCGGGTGAAGATGACGGTCTTGCCGCGGCCCTCGGACTGCAGGATGCGCGCGATGACCTCGTCCTTGTCGAGCGAGTGCGCCCGGTAGACGATGTGCTTGATGTTCGCCTGCGTGATGCCCTCGTCGGGGTCGGTCGCGCGGATGTGGATGGGCTTGTTCATGAAGCGGCGCGCGAGCGCGACGATCGCGCCCGGCATCGTCGCCGAGAAGAGCATGGTGTGGCGGGTGGGCGGCGTCTGCGCGAACAGCTTCTCGATGTCCGAGAGGAAGCCCAGGTCGAGCATCTTGTCGGCCTCGTCGAGGACCATCACCTGCACGTTGGCGAGCGAGAGCAGGCGCTGCCCGGCGAGGTCGAGGAGCCGGCCGGGCGTGCCGACGACGATCTGCGCGCCGGCCTTCAGCTGCTCGATCTGGCCCTCGTAGGCCTTGCCGCCGTAGATCGAGACGATCTTGGTCGGCCGGTTGGAGGCGGCCAGCTCGATGTCCTCGGTGACCTGCACGGCGAGCTCGCGGGTCGGGACGACGATGAGCGCCTTGACGCCCGGCTCCGGGTCGGTGCCGAGGGCCTGGATGAGGGGGAGGCCGAAGCCGAAGGTCTTGCCGGTGCCGGTCTTGGCCTGGCCGATGATGTCCTGCTTCTGCAGGGCCAGGGGGATCGTCTGCTCCTGGATGGGGAACGGCTCGAGGATGCCCTTGGCGGCGAGTGCGGCGACGATGTCGTCGTCGATGTTCAGATCGGAGAAAGTCACGGAGTGAAGCGCCTGTCGTGTCGAACGGTCTACGCCCCTGTACGACTCCGGGCGCAGGGTCACCGATCCAGCGCCGGTGACATCCCGGCGAGTCTACTGCTCCCGGCCCCGCCGGCCCCGGAACCCCGCTCCTCCGGCGCCCTATGCTGAGGAAATGGCTGCCTGGTTCCGACGTCGACGTCCCCTGCTCGAGGTGCCCCGCCTGACGCCCCGCGGGGAGTCGAGCCAGAAGCGCGACCGCGTCGACCTCGCCGACCTCACCCCCGAGGTGCTGCCCTACCTCGGCCAGGTCGCCTACCTCCAGCTCGCGGTGTTCGAGGTGCTGGCGCGCGCCGTCGCCGAGACCGACGACCTCGCGGACAAGGAGGCCATCTCCTCCGCCGCCGGCACGGCGCTCGCGAAGCACCACGCCGTCGTCGCCGAGCTGCGCCGCCGCGACGTGGAGCCCGGCGAGGCCATGGCGCCGTTCCGCCCCGCGATCGACACCTTCGAGCGGCTCACCCGCGGCGCGGACCTCCACGAGACGCTGCTCTCGGCGTACATCACGGCGGGCCTGCTCGACGACTTCTTCATCCGCCTCACCGGCGGGCTGCCCACCGACGTGGGGCCGCGCATCGCGCAGACGCTCGGCGCGGACACGGGCGTCGACGGCGTGATCGCGATCCTCCGCCGCGAGATCGCCGCGGACGGGCGCCTGGGCTCGCGCCTGGCCGTCTGGGGCCGCCGCCTGGTGGGCGACACCCTCCTCGTGGCGCGCTCCGCGCTGATGGGGTCGGGCAACCACGACTCCGACGAGTCGCGGATCGAGCCGGTGTTCACCGAGCTCATCGCCTCGCACACGCGCCGGATGGACGCGCTGGGGCTCACGGCCTGACGGTTCCCGGCGTCGCACTGCCCCGGAATCCGGAACGACGGAGGCGCGGAAGTCCGAGGACTCCCGCGCCTCCGGCTCGGATCAGGGGGCGACGCGTCCCGAGAGCATCGCCTGCAGGGAGGCCTCGTCGCGGCGGGCGCGGCTGCGCCCGAGCGAGAGGCCGACCGGGACGACGACCACGGCGGTCGCGACGAGGGACAGGACCCAGATCAGGCCGCCGTCCCACGGCAGGCCCGCCCAGGTCAGTGCGACCCAGACGACTGCGGCGACGAGGCCGCCGATCGCCGGGACCAGCACGGAGCCGTGCAGGTGCCGGTGCGGCAGCCCGTAGCGCGCGGCGAGACCGATCAGGACCCCGAACAGGGTGATGAAGAGGAGCTCCACGACGTGTCCGCCCGGGACGCTCTAGGCGACGAAGCCGACGCGGCGCGACTCCTCGGAGCCGACCTCGACGAAGGCGATGGTGGCGGTCGGGACGATGTAGATCTTGCCCTTCTCGTCGCGGAGGCGGAGGACGGCGGTGCCGGCCTCGAGAGCGGTGGTCACCGTCTTCTCGACCTCGGTCACGGACATCGACGACTCGAAGTTGAGCTCGCGCGGGGTGTTGACCATTCCAATACGGATTTCCACCAGCAGTGCCTTTCGGGAGGGGACGAGGGTGTCAGGATACGGGACCGCGCTCGGACGACCGCGCCGGTTTCGCGGTGAGCGGAGCGGGCGGCCGGGGCTCCCGGCGGGGACGGGCGGGAGTGTCGGACCCGGTGGCTACCGTGGTCGTGTGACCGCTCCCGCGACCCCCGCTCCCTCCACCGCAGCCTCCGTCGGCGAGGCGCTCCCGGGCGAGCCCGCGGTCGTGCTGGACGACTCCCAGCGCGCGGTGCTCGCGCTGCCCGAGGGCCGCAGCGCCGCCGTGCTCGGGGCGCCGGGGACGGGCAAGACCACGACGGTCGTCGAGCTGGTCGCCGAGCGCGTCCTCGAGCGGGGGTACCCGCCCGAGTCGGTCGTGGTGCTCGCGGCCAGCCGCACCGCCGCCACCGCCCTGCGCGACGTGCTCGCCCTGCGGCTGGGAGTGCCGACCCGGGGCCCGCTCGCCCGGACCGCGACCTCGCTCGCGTTCGAGGCGGTCACCTCCTCCGCTAAGGAGCGCGGCCTCGAGCGGCCGACCCTCCTGACCGGCGGCGAGCAGGACGCCCTCCTCTCGGAGCTCGTCGAGGGCCACCTCGAGGAGGGGACCGGCCCGCGGTGGCCGGAGGAGTTCAGCCCCGAGGTGCTGCGGCTGCGGACCTTCCGGACCGAGCTCCGCGAGTTCGGGATGCGGGCGACCGAGCACGGGCTCGACTCGGACGCGATCCGCGCCCTCGGGATCGACGCGGAGCGCGGCGAGTGGAGCGCGGCGGCCGACGTACTCGACGAGCTGCGCGAGGTGGTCGAGTGGATGGCGCCCCAGGCGGGCACCCGTCTGGACGCGGCGGAGTTCGCGGCCTACGCGGCCGAGGCGATCCGCGCGGGCGAGGGCGGCGAGCGGATCGACGCGCTGCGTCTGGTCGTCGTCGACGACCTCCAGGAGGCGAGCGAGTCGACGCTCGTGCTGCTGCGGGCGCTGACGGAGCGCGGGGTGACCGTGATCGCGCTGGGCGACCCGGACGTGGCGACCAGCGCCTACCGCGGTGCGGCCTCCGACACGCTCGGCCGGTTCGCCGCGAGCATCGGCGCGTCCGACGTCGAGACGCTGGTGCTCGCGCGCGTGCACCGCCACTCGGCCGCGCTGCGGGCGGTCGTGTCGGCGGCCACCGAGCGGATCGGCACCGCGGCGGCCGGCCGGCAGCGGGCGGCGGTCGCGGCTCCGGCCCCCGACGCGGGCCCGGCACCCGTCCTGGTGCTGCACGCCCCGACGGCGGCGCGCGAGGCGGCGACGGTGGCGCGGCTGCTGCGCGAGCGGCGGCTGCGCGACGGAGTGGCGTGGCGGCGGATGGCGGTCGTCGTCCGCTCCGGAGCCGCGGTCCAGCCGCTGGTGAAGGCGCTCGCGGTGGCGGAGGTGCCGACCCGCTCCGTGCTCGCCGGACGGGCGCTGCGCGACGATCACGCGGCCCGGGCGCTGCTCGTGCTGGTCGGCGTCGCGATCGGCGAGCGGCCCCTGGACGCGGAGCTCGCGGCGGAGCTGCTGCTCGGCCCGTTCGGCGGGGTCGACCGGCTGGGGCTGCGCCGGCTCCGGCTCGCACTCCGGGCGGAGGAGCTCGCCGGCGGCGGCATCCGCGCGAGCGACCCGCTGCTGGTCGAGGCCCTCGCCGCGCCCGGCCGATTCGCGACCATCGACTCCGCTCCCGCCCGGCAGGCCGAGCGGCTGGCCGTGACGATCGACCGGGTCCGCCGCCTGCACGAGGAGGGGGGCTCGATCGAGGAGCTGCTGTGGTCGGCGTGGGAGTCCAGCCGCGTCGCGTCCTCCTGGCGCGAGCTCGCCCTCGGCACCGGCCTGACCGCCGCCGAGGCCAACCGCAACCTCGACGGCGTGGTCGCCCTCTTCAGCGCCGCGCGCCGGTTCGTGGAGCGGGCGACCGGGCACTCCGCGGTCGGCTTCGTCACCGAGATCCTCGAGGCGGAGGTCCCCGAGGACACGCTCGCTCCGCGCTCCGTCGAGGACGCGGTCCTCATCGGCACGCCCTCCTCCGTCGTCGGCCTGGAGTTCGACGTCGTGGTGGTGGCGCGGCTGCAGGACGGCGTCTGGCCCAACCTCCGCCAGCGCGGCTCGCTGCTCGATCCGGACGGCCTGCTGCGGCACGCCCGCGGCGAGGGCGGACTGCCGCTCGACGCCCGCAAGGCCACTCTCGACGACGAGCTCCGGATGTTCGCCCTGGCCGCCTCCCGCGCCCGGCGGCAGCTCGTGCTCAGCGCCGTCGC
>NZ_PSUU01000075.1:0-8167 GCF_002932015.1 Rathayibacter sp. AY1H3 | reverse complement strand
GGCGGCGCCGGTCAGTCCTCGCGGACGTGCCAGGACTGTCCGTACCCGCCGTCGGCCTCGGGGCGGGCCATCAGCTCGAGGAACGGGTCGGCGCTGAACGCCTCCGGCCCGAGCACTCCGGCGCCGGTCCACACGCCGGTCGCGAGGAGCTCGAGGGCGACCACCGGGTTGAGCGCCGTCTGCCAGACCACGCACTGGGTGCCGTACTCGGCCATCGTCCACTCGTTGTCGCTCACGTGGTAGAGGTACACCTCGCGGCGGGCGCCGTCCTTCGTGCCCGAGACGAAGAGGCCGGCGCAGGTCCTGCCCGTCATCCGCGGGCCGATGCCGGCGGGGTCGGGCAGGGCGGCGGCGACGACGTCGCGCGGCGAGACCTCGACGGGACCGCCGGCCGAGCGGACCCGCAAGGGCTCGGTGCTGTCGAGGCCGAGGAGGTGGAGGGTGCGCAGGACGCCGATGAACTGCTCGCCGAGGCCGTACTTGAAGGTGACCTTCTTCGCGTCGAGCCAGCGCGGCATCAGCAGCACCTCCTCGTGCTCGACGTTCACGCACTCGACCGGGCCGATGCCCTCGGGGAACTCGAACACCTCCGGCTCCGAGAAGGGGGCGGTGGTGTACCAGCCGCGGTCGCGCTCGAACACCACCGGCGGGTTCAGGCACTCCTCGATCGTGGTCCAGATGGAGAAGGACGGAGCGAAGATCTCGCGGCCGTCCGCGTCGTGCACGACGAGGTTCGCGCCGTCGCGCACTCCGAGCTCGTCGATCTCGTCGAAGAGGTGGTCGGAGGCGTAGCGGGCGAAGACGTCGGAGAGTCCCGGCTCCACGCCCATGCCCACCAGGGCGAGGCGGCCGCGGGAGGACCACTCCTCCGCCGCGGCGAACTGCTCGTCGCCGAGCTTGAGCCCCGTCAGCTCGTGGGGCCGCTCGGGGTGCGGGAGCGAGAGGCTCATCGCCATGTCGAGGTAGTCGGCCTCGGCGGCGAGCGCTCCGGCGAAGATCGTCGGGACGAAGCGCGGCTCGACGGCGTTCATCACGTGGGTCGCCCCGTGCGCGCGGGCGACGGTCTCGACGTTCTCGGCGTCGGAGGCGTCGATCCGCGCGGCGACGAAGCGGTCGTCGGCACCGTGCCGCTCCGCGATCCAGGCGACCGTGCGCTCGGCGCGAGCGAGGTCGTAGTCGCAGACGATGATCTGCTCGAAGAAGGAGCGGCGCGCGGCGATCTTCGCGAAGGCGTCGCCGACGCCGCCGGCGCCGACCAGGAGGATTCTCATGGGGACACCGTAGCGACGGATCGCGTCGTCCACCATGCCGAGCACCGACGGAATCGGAGCGGAGCGCGCCTTTAGGCCACCGGATCCGTCACGGGGCGGCCCGCTCCCCCTGCTCGAGCAGGCGGAGGAAGCCGGAGAGGTGCCCGAGGCCGGTCAGCGAGGTCGGGAGCGAGGCGGCGAGCGCCGGCGAGTGCACCAGGTACGCCGCCCACTTCGCGCGCGAGACCGCGACGTTCAGGCGGTTGGGCAGGAGGAGGAACTCCATTCCGCGCGGGACGTCGGCCCCGGAGGACGCGGCGAGCGACACGATGGCGACCACCGCCTCCCTGCCCTGGAAGAGGTCGACCGTGCCGACCGGCGTCTCCTCGAGGCCCGCGGCGTCGAGGGCGGTGCGGAGGAGCCCGCCCTGGGCGTTGTAGGGCGCGACGACGATGACGTCGGCCGCGGTCAGCGTCCGCTCGCCGTGCTCGTCGGTCCAGGCGCGGCCGACGAGGGAGAGGGCGATCTTGACGACGCGCCTCGCCTCGTCCGGCGAGGAGGTGGTGTCGCCCGCGTGCTCGACCGGGACGGAGTGCACGCCCGGCTCGACCCCCTCGAGGTGGCGCACCTGCGGCGCCCGCGACCGCAGCGCGCCCTCATAGGAGAGCTCGGAGACGGCGTCGGAGAGCGCCGGGTGCATCCGGTGGGTCTGCGCGAGGAAGTAGCCGTACTCCGGCGGGAGGACGTCGTGCCCGTCGGCGAGCCAGCCGAGCGCCGACTCGTCGACCGGCTCCGGGTGCGCGCCCTGGCTCACCTGGGGCAGCTGCTGCGGGTCGCCGAGCAGGAGCAGGCGCTGGGCGGAGACGGCCGACGCGATCGTCGGGGCGAGCGAGAACTGCCCGGCCTCGTCGACCACCAGGAGGTCGAGCGAGCGGCGCGGCACGGTGACCGGGTTCGCGAAGGTCCAGGCGGTGCCGCCGATGACGCAGCCGCCGCCCTCCTCGAGGACCGCGGTGAGTGCCGCCGCGTTCTTCACCGGCGCCCAGGGCGCCGCCTCGAGCGCCTCGGGCGATGTGCCGTTCTTGGGCACCTTCGCCACGCGGGAGGGATCGACGCCGCGGCCGACGACGGCGCTCAGCACGTTCTCGACCACCGAGTGCGATTGGCCGACCACGCCGATGCGCCAGCCGTGCTCGTTCACCAGCCGTGCGATCACGTGGGAGCCGACGTAGGTCTTCCCGGTGCCGGGCGGACCCTGCACCGCGAGGGTCGCCCGGTCGAGTCCGAGCAGAGTGGTGACGACCGCGCCGATCACGTCGTCGCCCTGCACAGGAGCGACGGCTCCCGGCGGCACGCGGCGGAGGACGTCGAGCGCCGGGTCGGCCAGCATCGCGGGCAGCGCGTCGAGGACCTCGCCGCCCCACTCCGCGATCGCCTCGGGCTGGGGCGCGGCGCGCGGCGGCGGCGCGGGGGCGAGGGCGACCGGAGCGTCGTCGTGCGGATCCTCCCCCGCCTTCAGGCCCTCCTTGAGGAGCAGGACGATCCGCTCCCCGTCGTCGTCGACCGCGAGGATCTCGGAGCGCTCGGAGGCGCCGCGCAGACCGGGACCGGGCGAGGGCGCACCAGGGGGCGCCGGGGCCTCGTAGACCAGGTACGGCGACGAGCCGGTGCCGAGCCGGCTGCCGGGAGCGAGCCGGCCGAGGATCCGCAGCTCGCGCGACTGCGTGCGGGCGCGCGGGAGCTTCGCCCAGTCGCGGACGACCTCGACCCGGTCGATCATCACGACGTCGCGGGTGTCCGCCCACTCGTCCAGCGGCTGCCGGAGGCGGTCGAAGTGCTCCTGCCAGAAGGTCTTGGCCTCGCGGCGGTGGTAGTCGATCGCCGCGCCGGCGAGGGCGAGCGCGGTCTGGTCGGCCGTGCGCTCGCGCGGCTCGATCCCCTCGACCTGCGCCAGCAGTGCGACCGCGACCGGGTGCGGCTCGCGGGGCACGGGGATCTCGACCTCGAGCAGCGGCGGCAGCTCCTCGCGCGGCGGAGCGAGCTCCAGGAGCCAGTCGCGCAGGCGGAGCGTGGAGCGGCAGTCGTAGGCGTTGTACTCGGCGACGAGGTCGAGCCCGCGCTGCCCCTCGACAGGATCGACCCTCTGTGCGGCGCGCGCCTCCACGTACATCTCGATGCTGTCGGCGGCGTTCGTGACGCCGGACGCGTCCCGCTCCTCCTCGCCCATGTAGAGCGGCTCCAGCTTCTTGAGCGAGTAGCTGCGCGAGCCCACGCGGAGCGCCCGCCGCACCACCGGGTACAGGTCGACCAGGACGCCGTCGCGCAGGAGCGCGTCGACCTCCTCCTCGCCGACCCCGTGGCGGAGCGCGAGCGAGAGCAGGTGGCTGCGCTCGTAGGAGGCGTAGTGGTAGACGTGCATCCGGGGGTGCTCGACCCGGCGCGCCTGCAGGAGCGCGAGGAAGTCGAGGAGCGCCCGGCGCTCGGCCGCGAGGTCGTGCGCCCAGAGCGCGGTGAAGCGCTCCTGGTCGTCGACCATGCCGAAGAGGTAGTCGAGGCCCCACTCGCGGTTGTCCTCGGTGTGGAGCGGGTCGCCCTCGAAGTCGAAGAAGAGGTCCCCCGGGTCGGGGGCGGGCAGCCCGGCGAGCACGGAGGCGTCGATCACCTCGACGGCCGGCACCGGCGAGGACTCCGACCGCAGCTGCAGCCGCGCCTGGGCGCGCAGGCCCTCGAGCGTGCCCGCGCTCAGCCCGGGGACGGGGCCGTCGTGCTCGGCGAGCGCGTCGAGGGTGAGCACGCCGGCCGCCCCGAGCTTCGCCCGCTGGTCGAGCCGCATCCCGGCGACGAGGATCGGATCGCGGTGCGCCTGGACCTCGGGCGCGCAGACCGAGCAGCGTCCGCAGGAGGGGTAGCGCGGATCGCCCCACGCCAGCGTCTCGTCGGCGGCGAGGCGCTCGTCGAGCACGGCGCGGAGCCGGGCGCGCTGCACGCGCTGGACCGGGGCGACGACGGCCAGCTCGTGGCTGGTGACGGAGCCGTCGCCGAGCACGAGGTGCACCTGCTCCCCCACGCGGATGCCGCGGGCCTGCATCTGCTCGGCGTAGGCGGCGAGCTGCAGCAGCGCCGGGATCTTCGCGTGCCGGGCGAGCTTGGTGTCGTAGACCTCGTAGGCGCCGTCGGCGGTGCGGAGGAGGAAGTCCGAGAAGCCCAGGAACTCGCCGTCGAAGAAGGTGGCCTGGTAGAGCACGTCGACCCCGGCGCGCATCGCCTCGACGGCCGCCTCGGCCGCCGCGGGGTAGCCGGCGGGCTCGGGGCGCTCGAACTCGAGCACCTCGTGCGTGCGCTTCAGCTCGGCGAGGAAGCGGTGCTCGTGCTCGTCGCCGAGCACCGCGGTGCGCTCGAGCATCCCGTCCCTCTCGGCCTCGAGGCGCGGGGCGCGGCCCAGCAGGGCGTCGAACCGGCGGAGAACCGCCCACTCGCAGGCCGCCCAGTTCGACAGGTCGGTGGGGCTCGTGACCACGCGGCCGGACTCCAGGTACACGCGACTCCTTCCGCGACCACCGGGCGGCGATCGGCTCCAGGCTAGGGCGCCCCTCCGACACTCGTGCGGCCGCGGCCACCACCCGCACCGCTCCGGCTCCGCGTGGCAGGCTGGGCCGATGACCCGCGCGCGCTTCGAGATCATCCCGGCCGACGACATCGGCGAGCGCGCCGCGCGGGCGTTCCCGGACCCCTCCGCGGTGACGCTGACCGTGACGAGCCTGCCGAAGCACGGGACCGAGCGGACCGTGGACTGCGCGGTCGCGCTGGCCGGGCGCGGGTTCCGCGTGGTGCCCCACCTGGCGGCGCGGAACGTCGAGGGCCGCGCCGCACTCGAGCGGGTCCTCGGGCGGATGGGCGAGGCGGGGATCGACGAGGCGTTCGTGATCTCGGGCGACGCGTCCTCGGCGGCCGGCACCTACTCCACGAGCCTCGAGCTCATCCGCGACGCCCGCGAGATCTCACCCGGGCTGGCCCTGGACATCGCAGGCTATCCCGAGGGCCACCCGCACCTCTCCGACGAGAGCATCGAGCGGCACCTGCGCGAGCGCGCTCCGTTCATCCGCTCGATCGTCACGCAGATGTGCTTCGACGTGGACGCGGTGGTCCGCTACGCCGATCGGCTCCGCGCGACGGGGATCACGGTCGATCTGTGGGCGGGCGTGCCGGGGCCGGTCGAGCGCTCGCGGCTGCTGACGCTGGGCGCGCGGATCGGAGTGGGCTCCTCGCTCGGCTTCCTGAAGCGGAGCACCTCGGTGGCCGGCGGGCTCCTCCGCGGACGCCGCTTCGACCCGTCCGCGTTCGTCGCGCGCCTGGAAGCGGCGGCGGGCGACCGCCTCGCGGGCCTGCACGTCTACACCTTCAACGAGCTCGACTCCCTCGCCGCCTTCGGCTGATCGGCGAGCCTCCGCGCTCCTCGGGCGCCGACCCTCAGGGGCTCGAAGCCCTCGCGGGGAGCGCTGCGCCGGTCAGGTGGTGCGGCGGATCCAGATCGGCGGGTGCGGGAGCTCGGCCTCGGTGCGCAGGCGGCCGGCGAGCGGGGCCCAGACCACGAGCGCCACGCCGATCCCGAGCAGCAGGCCGCCGACGGTGTCGCTCAGCCAGTGGGCGCCGAGGTAGGTGCGGCTCGCCATCATCGCCACGGTGTACAGGAAGCCCGCGATCCAGACCCACAGCAGCGGGAACACCAGGGCCAGCACCATCGCCGTCGTCGCCGCGTTGGCGGTGTGGCCGGACGGGAAGGAGCCGTAGTCGCTGGTGACGAGCATGTCGGCCGGGCGGGCGCGTCCCACCAGCTCCTTGACGAGCTGAGTGGCGCCCACGCTGACCAGCGCGGCGATCGCGTAGTAGAGCGCCGCCCACCGCCTGCGGAACACCAGCAGCACGGCGACGATGCCGAGCGGGATGAGCGTGGTGCCGACGAGCCCCGCTCCGACCGTGTTCATGACGAGGGCCGGGATGTCCCAGACCGGCGAGCGGTGCTCGACGATCTCGTCCATCCACTCCACGTCGAAGCGGAAGGCCGAGGTGGGGCGGAAGGCGATCAGCACAGCGAGCAGCACCGTGAGCAGGATCGCGAGCGACGCGGAGATCAGCGGCCAGCGGCGGGAGACCCGGTGGGCCGCCTCCTTCGTCAGCAGCCGGGCGGCGACGTCGTCGGACGGCACCTGCTCGCGCATCCGCGCACGCTGGACGGCGTCGGGGCGCGCGATTCCGGGCTCGGTCGACAGGCGGTCGTCGCGGTGATCCATCCGGACATGATGCCGTCACCCGGCGTTCCCCCGCTGGGGGTTGCGGGGCGGCGCGGCCGACCGATCGGAAGACCGGCGTCCGCGCGGCGGGGTTCATGACAGGGTTCGAGCGGCCTTGCGGATCCCCGGCCTTCCCCCGCGGGGGTTCGCGGCGCGCCTCAGCCGGCCGCGCGGGCCAGGCGGGCGGCGCGGAGGGCGTCGAGCCGGGTCGGCTCGGAGGAGCGCGCGAGGAGCCGCGCGGCGACGGCGCTCACGCGGGAGTCGTCCGAGGCGGAGGCCCGCTCGAGGGCGGCGGCCGCGTCGGGAGCGGTGATCGAGCCGAGCGCCATCACGGCCGAGACCGCGAGCGCGGAGTCGTCGCTGCCGGCGGCCCCGTCCAGCGCGTCGACGGCAGGACGCGCGTCGTCGCCCAGGTAGCCGAGCGCGGCGGCGGCGTGACGCCGGACCGGCGCGGACCCCTCGCGGAGAGCCTGCTCCAGACCGGGGACGGCCGCGGCGCCGAAGGAGGCGAGGACGTCGGTGAGCACGTTCTGCGCCTCCGCGTCGTCGTCGCCGAGCAGGCCGAGCAGGACCGGCAGGGCGCGCTCGTCGCCGAGGCGGCCCAGCGCGAAGCGGGCCTTCGCGGCGACGGCGGGCTCGGAGTCGGCGGCCAGCGGGGCGATGTCGTCGAGCGTCGCCGGGTCGAGGATCTTGCTGAGCACGTGCAGCGCCTGCGTGCGCACCCGGGGCTCGCGGCCGAGCGCCTCGCGGGCGACGGGGACGGCGGCGGAGCCGAGGCGGCCGAGCGACCAGGTGAGCACGTCGCGGACGAAGAAGTCGGGCTCCTCCCACAGGTGCGCGGCGAGGGGCTCGGCGGTGGCGGGCTCGGCGAGCTCGCCCAGGGTCATCGCCGCGCGGAGGCGGACGTCGCGGTCGGGGTCGGAGAGCTCGGCGAGCAGGGCGGAGGAGTCGCGGGAGGACATGGGAGGGGACTGTAGCAGCGGCGCTCGGGAGCGGATCCAGCGAGGGCCGGAACGCCCGGGAGGAGCCGCAGGAGCGGGGCGTGCCGGACCGCCGGGACCCGGAGCCGAGCGCTCAGTCCTGCAGCGCCGGGACGCTCCTCGGCCGGACGATCAGCCAGAGCGCCAGGATCGACACGGTCGCCGTCGACATCATCACCACGGCCATCGGCACGGCCGAGCCGGCGCCGAAGACCCCCGAGATCGGCGACAGCAGTCCGGCGGTGCCGAAGTTCACCGCTCCGAGCAGCGACGCGGCCGTCCCCGCCTCCCGGCCGTGGTTGACCAGGCCGAGGACCTGCACGCACGGGAAGCTGAAGCCGCAGGACGCGATGAAGAACCACAGCGGGACGAGCGTGCCCCAGAGCCCCAGCCCGAGCACGTCGAAGAGGGCGATCAGGCCGGCGGAGGTGAACAGCGTCAGCGTCGTGATCGCGAGGATCCACTGCGGCCCGATCCTCCGGCTGAGGTAGGAGGACGCCTGCACGCCGAGGACGACGCCGAGCGAATTCACGGCGAAGAGCAGTCCGTACTGCTGCGCGTCGAATCCGTAGAGGCCCTGGAACAGGAACGAGGAGCTGGAGAGGTAGGTGAACAGGCCGGCGAAGGTCATGCCCCCGATCACCGCCAC
>NZ_PSUU01000074.1:0-8177 GCF_002932015.1 Rathayibacter sp. AY1H3 | reverse complement strand
GCGCATCCGCCTCTTCCGCCACCTGCAGGCGATGGAGCTCGGCTTCTTCACCCGCACCCGCACCGGCGTCATCCAGTCGCGCCTCGCCAACGACGTGGGCGGCGTGGCCAACGTGCTCACGAACACCGTCTCGAGCGTGCTGGGCAACACCGTCACCGTGATCGCGGCCGTCGTCGCGATGCTCCTGCTCTCGTGGCAGATGACGATCGTCGCCCTCGTCCTCACTCCGGTGCTCGTCGTGGCCCAGCGCCGCGTCGGCCAGGTGAGGGCGCGCATCGCGACGAAGACGCAGGAGTCGCTGTCCGAGATGACCGCGATCACCCAGGAGACCCTGAGCGTCTCGGGCATCCTCCTGGCCAAGAGCTTCGGCCGCCAGGAGTCGGAGGTGACGCGCTACGCCGACGAGAACGGCCGCCAGATCGAGCTCCAGGTGCGGCAGCAGATGTCCGGCCAGTGGTTCTTCGCGATGGTGCAGATCTTCCTCTCCGTCATCCCCGTGATCGTGTACCTCGTGGCCGCCTGGCTGATCCTCGGCGGCACCACCGTCACCGCCGGGACCGTCGTGGCCTTCACCACCGTGCAGGCGCGCCTGATGTGGCCGCTCCTGGGCCTGATGCGCGTCGCGCTCGACCTGCAGACGGCCGGAGCGCTGTTCGCCCGCATCTTCGAGTACCTGGACCTGCGCCCGGCGATCACGGACCGGGCAGATGCACGCGAGGTCTCGGGCGAGCTCGGCCGGGTCGAGCTCGACGACGTCGTGTTCCGCTACCCCGACCAGGCGGAGGACGCGCGCCCGACGCTCGACCACGTCTCGGTCGCGATCGAGCCGGGCCAGTTCGTCGCCTTCGTCGGTCCCTCCGGCGCGGGCAAGACCACCATCTCGTACCTCGTCCCGCGCCTCTACGACGTGGCCGGGGGAGCGGTGCGCTTCGCCGGCACCGACGTGCGCGAGCTGCGGCAGGAGTCGCTCGTCTCGCACATCGGCATCGTCAGCCAGGAGACCTACCTCTTCCACGCGACGATCGGCGACAACCTCCGCTACGCCCGCCCGGACGCGACGCAGGAGGAGCTGGAGGCGGCCGCCCGCGCCGCGAACATCCACGCGACGATCACGTCGTTCCCCGACGGCTACGACACACTGGTCGGCGAGCGCGGCTACCGGCTCTCCGGAGGCGAGAAGCAGCGGCTCGCGATCGCGCGCGTCCTGCTGAAGGACCCGGCGGTCCTCATCCTCGACGAGGCGACCAGCGCCCTCGACACCGTCTCGGAGCGGATCGTCCAGACCGCGCTCGACGACGCCGCCCGCGGCCGCACCACCATCGCGATCGCCCACCGGCTCTCGACCATCGTGTCGGCCGACGTCATCCACGTCGTCGAGGGCGGCCGGATCGTCGAATCGGGCACCCACCGCGAGCTGCTCGGCCTCGGCGGCCTCTACGCCTCGCTCTACGCGCAGCAGACGGAGTCGGCCCTCCAGGGCTGAGCCGCGGATCGGCGGCCGGACTCCGCGGGGCTACTCGCAGCCGACGCCGTCTGAGTCGCCGGGCCCCGTGCACGACGTCGACGGAGAGCACGTGCCCCTCCCGGTGGGGGAGGCGCACCAGTCTCAGCCGATGTCGTGCGCGCCGGAGGCGGTCACTCCACCGGCCGGTCCTCGAGCATCTGCTCCATCAGCGAGATCTCGGCCTCCTGGGCCTTCACGACGGAGGAGGCGAAGTCGGTGGCGACCGTCACGCGGCTCCGGGCGAGCAGCGCCTCGGCCATGTCGATCGCGCCGCGGTGGTGGGCGATCATCAGCTCGAGGAACATCCGGTCGAAGTCTCGGCCCGACGCGCTGCTGAGGGCGGTGATCTGGTCCGGTGTCGCGAGACCGGGCATGCTCGCCGGCACGACGCCGTCCTCGGTCCCCATCCCCATCGACGAGTGCTCGTCGGCGGCTCCGGCCAGGGTCGGCCGGCCCATCCAGGTCATCGAGGGCTCCGGAGCAGCCTGCGGCAGGCCCCACGAGTTCAGCCAGCCGAAGAGCTGCCCGGCCTGCTGCTGCTGGGTGAGCAGGATGTCCTTCGAGACGGTGAGGACCTCGTCGTCGGCGCTGCGCTCGCGGGCGATCATCGCCAGCTCGGCGCCCTGCAGGTGGTGCACCTGCATGTCGCGCGCGAAGCCCGCTTCGGCGCTGGCGCTCGAGGGCGTCGCGGCGGAGGCGAACGGAGCGAGCGCGCCGAAGAGGTAGCCGCCGGCCGCCCCGAGGAGGAGCGCGACCACGGCGACCGCGGCGACGAGGATCCGGCCCCTACTGCTTGCCGGGCGCATCGATCCCTCCGGTGCAGGGGGCGCCGGGCTCCGGAGCGCTCGAGGACTGCCAGAAGCGCTCGACGAAGGCGTCGATGCGGGGGTCCTCGGGCGAGTCGATCGCGACCTGGGCGTCCCAGGCGCTCAGCACGATGGGCGACTCGAGGCCCTCGTAGGGCGAGACGACGGAGTAGGTGTCGGGCATCGCGGCGATCAGCGCGTCGACCTCGCTCTGCGGGAGCTCGGGGTCGTACGTGGCCCAGACGGCGCCGTGCTCGAGGTCGTGCACCGCGTTCTCGTTCGGGACGGGCTCGTCGTAGACGCCGCAGTTCATCCACACGGCGTTGTGCGGGCCGCCCGCCGGCGGGGTCTGCGGATAGTCGACGGCGCCGGCGACGTGGGTGGCGTCGTTGTCGAAGGTCTGCAGGCCGTCGATCTCGCGCGCCTCGACGATCTGCTGGTTCCCGAAGACGGTGACCGCGACGATCCCGCCGACCGCGAGGACGGCCAGGGCCGACAGCGACCAGATCCAGATGCGGGAGCCGCGCTTGCGGCGGTCCTGCTCGCGCTTGTAGGCCTCGAGCTTCTCCTGTCGGGCGCGGTTCTTGGCGGACATCGTGTCTTTGGGCACGGCGGCGTCTCTCGTTCTGAGGGCGGAAGGCGCCTGGGGCGGGCGCAGGCGCCTGAGAGGCGCTCTCAGAGGATAACGAGCGAGGCTTCGGATCAGATCAATGCGCGGTCAGGGGGATCTCGATGCGCCCGAGGAGCGGGCCGCTCGATCAGCGGGATGCCCAACGGGCCCGCTCGATCCGCAGGATGCGCCGCCGCTCCGCTCAGGGGGCGAAGGTGAGCCAGAGCAGCAGGCCGTTCAGGACGATGAGGAAGACGGCGGCCAGGGCGGCGGCGAGGGTGGTGAACCAGCGGTTCGTCTGGTCGCCCATCAGGCGGCGGTCGCGGGTCAGGATCACGAGCGGCACGAGCGCGAAGGGGATGCCGAACGACAGGACCACCTGGCTGAGCACCAGCGCGCGCGTCGGGTCGAAGCCGATCGCGAGCACCAGGAGCGCCGGTATCAGCGTGACCAGACGACGGGCGACGAGCGGCACCCGCACCTGAAGCAGACCGTGCATGATCTCGGCTCCCGCGTACGCGCCGACCGAGGTCGAGGCGAGGCCGGAGGCGAGCAGGCCGACGGCGAACAGGGTCGCGACCACCGGTCCGAGCGCCGCCCCGATGGCCGCGTGGGCGCCCTCGAGGCTGTCGGTCCCGGCGACTCCCGCGAGGGAGTGCGCGGCGAGGAGCAGGATCGCGAGGTTCACGGTGCCGGCGATGGCGAGCGCGATCGTCACGTCGATCCGGGTGGCGACCAGGATCCTCCGGCGCGCGCCGACGCCCTCGACGTGGCCGAAGCGGTCGCGGGCGAGCGCGGAGTGGGCGTAGATCGCGTGGGGCATGACGGTCGCGCCGAGGATCGAGGCGGCGAGCAGCACCGACTCCGAGCCCTCGAAGCGCGGCACGAGACCGGCGACGGTCGCGCCCGCGTCCGGCGGATCGACGACCACGCCGACCGTGAAGCCGACGGCGATCAGCACCATCAGCGCCGTGATCACCCGCTCGAACGGCTGCGCCCCGCCCCGCGTCTGCACGAGCAGCAGCACCAGCGAGACCGCGCCGGTGACCACGCCGCCGGCCAGCAGCGGCAGTCCGAAGAGCAGGTTCAGCGCGATCGCGCCGCCGATCACCTCGGCCAGGTCGGTCGCCATCGCGACCGTCTCGGCCTGCAGCCAGTAGGCCCGGCGGCCCCAGCGGCCGCGCAGGCGGTCGCCGAGCAGCTCGGGGAGGCTGCGGCCGGTCATCAGGCCGAGCTTCGCCGAGAGGTACTGGATGAGCCAGGCCATCAGGTTGCCGAGCACCACCACCCAGACCAGGAGGTAGCCGAACCGGGCGCCGGCCGTCATGTTGCTGGCGACGTTGCCCGGGTCGAGGTAGGCGACTCCGGCGACCAGCGCCGGGCCGAGCAGGCGGAGGAGGTGGATGTCGGCCGGACGCCGCGGCGGTGCGGCGATCGGTGAGGTCATTCGGGGTCCGTTCCGGGTCGACCGCGGCGCTCGCGGACCCCCACGATAGGGCACCGGCGCGACCGGCGGCACTCCCCTCCCGAGACCGCTCCCTGTGCCTCCGCCCACCCCCGTCACACGCCCGCAGCCGGTTGCTACGCTGGCGGGATGAGCCTGGATCGCGCCCTTCCCGCACGCCCGGAGACCGGGATGGCCTACGCCGATTCGGTGCTCGACCTCATCGGCGACACCCCGCTGGTGAAGCTGGGTCCGGTCGCGGCGGGCGTGCAGGCGACCGTGCTGGTCAAGGTCGAGTACCTGAACCCCGGCGGCTCGTCGAAGGACCGCATCGCGACCCGCATCATCGACGCAGCCGAGCGCGACGGGCTGCTGAAGCCCGGCGGCACCATCGTGGAGCCGACCAGCGGCAACACCGGCATCGGCCTCGCCCTCGTCGCGCAGCAGCGCGGCTACCGCTGCGTGTTCGTGCTGCCGGACAAGGTGGGGGAGGACAAGCGCAACGTCCTCACCGCCTACGGGGCCGAGATCGTCGTGACGCCGACGGCCGTCGCTCCGGAGGACCCCGCCTCCTACTACTCCGTCTCGGACCGCCTCGCCCGCGAGATCCCCGGCGCCTTCAAGCCCAACCAGTACGCGAACCTCAACGGACCGCTCAGCCACTACGAGACCACGGGCCCCGAGATCTGGCGCGACACCGCCGGCCGGCTCACCCACTTCGTCGCGGGAGTCGGCACGGGCGGCACCATCAGCGGCGTCGGCCGCTACCTCAAGGAGGTGTCGGAGGGCCGCGTGCAGATCGTCGGCGCCGACCCCGAGGGCTCCGTCTACTCGGGCGGCGGCGGTCGCCCGTACCTGACCGAGGGCGTCGGCGAGGACTTCTGGCCGAGCGCGTACGACCCGAGCGTGGTCGACCGGATCATCGCCTCCAGCGACGCCGAGTCGTTCGCGATGACCCGCCGCCTCGCCCGCGAGGAGGGGCTGCTCGTCGGCGGATCGAGCGGGCTCGCCGTCTCCGTCGCGCTCAAGGCCGCCGCCGGTCTCGGGCCGGACGACGTCGTCGTCGTGCTCCTTCCGGACGGCGGGCGCGGCTACCTCGGCAAGATCTTCAACGACCGCTGGATGCGCTCCTACGGCTTCCTCGAGATGCGCGACGAGGGCACCGTCCGCGACGTGCTCCGCGCGCGGGCGGCGAGCGGGCAGGCCGACCTCCCGGCGCTCGTGCACGCTCACCCGACCGACACGATCCGCGACGCGATCGGCATCATGACCGAGTACGGCGTCTCGCAGCTGCCGGTGCTGACCGCCGAGCCGCCCGTCGTGATGGGCGAGGTCGTCGGAGCCGTCGACGAGCGCGAGCTGCTCGACCGCGTCTTCGCCGGATCCGCCTCGATGAACGACCCGCTCGGCGACTGCGTGGGCGACGCGCTCGCGCTGATCGGGCTCGGCGAGAGCATCACCGCCGCCCGCGCCGCGCTCACCGAGCGCAGCGCCCTCCTCGTCACCGACGAGGGCAAGCCCGTCGCGGTGATCACCCGACAGGACCTCCTCACCTACGCCACGGCCTGACGGCCGCCGCCTCCGCACCTCCGACCCAGGGAGCCCGCACCATGCCCAAGAAGCAGCACTTCGACACCCGCGCCATCCACGCCGGCCAGGAGTTCGATCCGACCACCGGGGCGGTCGTGCCGCCCGTCTACATGACCTCCACGTTCGTCCAGGACGGCATCGGCGGTCTCCGGGGCGGCTACGAGTACGCCCGCTCGGCGAACCCGACGCGCGACTCGCTCCAGGAGCTCATCGCCTCGCTCGAGGGCGCGGACGTCGCCTACTCCTTCTCCTCCGGCCTCGCCGCCGAGGACACCCTGCTGCGCGCCGCCCTCGCGCCCGGCGACCACGTCGTCCTGGGCAACGACGCGTACGGCGGCAGCCACCGCCTGATCGACCGGGTGCACAGCGCCTGGGGCGTGCGCAACACGGCCGTCGACATGTCGAACCTCCGCGAGGTGCAGCGGGCGATCGTCCCCGGCGAGACGAAGATGCTCTGGGTCGAGACCCCGTCGAACCCGCTGATGACCATCAGCGACATCGCCGAGCTCGCCGACCTGGCCCACGCGCACGACCTGATCGTCGTCGTCGACAACACCTTCGCCTCGTCCGCCCTGCAGCAGCCGCTGGCCCTCGGTGCCGACGTGGTCGTGCACTCGACCACGAAGTACCTCGGCGGCCACTCGGACGTCGTCGGCGGCGCGCTCGCCCTGCGCTCGGGGCCGCTGGCCGAGAAGATCGCGTTCCTGCAGTTCGCGGTCGGAGCGATCTCGGGCCCGATGGACGCATGGCTCACGGTCCGCGGCATCAAGACCCTCGGGGTGCGGATGGAGCGCCACTCCGTCAACGCGCAGGCGGTCGCCGAGTTCCTCGTCGAGCACCCGGCGGTGACGGCCGTGCACTACCCGGGCCTGCCCTCGCACCCCGGCCACGAGCTGGCGAAGCGCCAGATGTCGCGGTTCGGCGGGATGCTCTCACTCGAGCTCGCGACGCCGCGCGCCGCCCGGAAGTTCGCCGAGTCGACCGAGCTGTTCCAGCTCGCGGAGTCGCTGGGCGGCGTCGAGTCGTTGATCGGCTACCCGAGCGAGATGACGCACGCGTCGGTGAAGGGCACGCCGCTGGAGGTCTCGGAGTCGCTGGTGCGCCTCTCGGTGGGCCTCGAGGACTCGTCCGACCTGATCGCGGACCTGTCGGCGGCGCTGCCGAAGAAGTAGAGGCGGGAACGCCGCCCCGCGGGGCGGCATCTCGATGGTGCGCCCGATCCGGCCCCTGCCAGGATCGGGCGCATGACCTCCTCGCGCCGCTTCGTCGACCTCAGCCACACCGTCGCGGACGGGCTGGTGACCTACCCGGGCCTGCCCGCTCCGCGCATCCGGCCGCACCTCACCCGTGAGGCGTCCCGCGCCTCCTACGCACCCGGCACCGAGTTCGCGATGGACGTCATCGAGATGATCGGGAACACGGGCACCTACCTCGACAGCCCGTTCCACCGCTACGAGGGCGGAGCCGATCTCGCCGCTCTCCCGCTCGAGACGCTGGTCGACCTGCCGACCGTCGTGGTCGACGCGACCGGAGCCACCGAACGGGGCATCGGCTCGGACGCGGTCGCGGGACTCGACGTCCGCGGCGCCGCCGTCCTCCTCCGCACCGGCTGGGACGCGCACTTCGCCACGCCCGGGTACGGCAGGGGCGCCCCCTTCCTCAGCGGCGAGGCGGCGGAGGCGCTCGTCGCCGCCGGCGCGGTGCTGGTCGGCATCGACTCGGTGAACATCGACGACACGGAGTCGGGCGGATCGCGGCCCGCGCACTCGGCCCTCCTCGCCGCGGGAGTGCACGTCGTCGAGCACCTCACCGGCCTCGGCGGGCTGCCGGCGACAGGGGCGCGCTTCACCGCCGTGCCGCCGAAGGTGCGGGGCTTCGGGACCTTCCCGGTGCGGGCCTTCGCGGTCGTCGACGAGCCCTGACCGGCGCAGGGCGCCCGGGCGCCTCCGGCTAACCTGGACCGATGCATCCCGCTCTCGCCGCCGTCGGCCGGCGCGTCCGGCCCCGCACGCGCCTCGCGGCGCTGGGCCGTCGTGTCCGTCCCCGCACGCGGCTGCGCTCCGCGGCCCGGGTCGTCCGCTCCGCCCCTCAGCGCCTCTCGGAGCGCCGCGCCGCCGTGATCGCCGCCCGGCCGATCGACCACCCCTCGCCCGCCGGATCGACCGCGGAGCGGCGGGAGAATCGGTTGGCCAGGGCGAGCAGCAGCAGCTCGCGCCGGAGCGC